>NZ_BAAGZI010000095.1:0-17477 GCF_054778695.1 Actinocorallia lasiicapitis | reverse complement strand
TCGGGTCGGCGCCCGGCGACACGGTCGCCTGCGCCGACGGGGTGGCCCTGGGCGTCTCGTCCTTGGTGCACCCTGTCAGCAGGGTGAGACCGGCGAGTGAGGCGGCGGCGAACACGAGAGCACGGGACACGGGCGGCTTCCTTCTGCCTGGAGGGTCGTACACCAGGTCAGATGCCGCCCGGCCCGCCGAGGTTCTGGCACGTAACGGACCGGAAAGACCTGAACCCCGCTAGGTGCCGAGAATCTCGTCCAGATCGAACGCCACCGGCACCTCGAGCTGCTCGTACCCGCAGGATTCGGGTGAGCGGTCGGGCCGCCAGCGCCGGAACCGCGCCGTGTGCCGGAACCGCATCCCCTCCATGTGCTCGTAGGCGACCTCGCACACCAGCTCCGGCCGGAGCGGCACCCACGACAGATCCTTCTTCCCCGTCCACCGGGACACCGCGCCGGGCATCCGGTCGCCGTCGCCCTGCTCGGCCCAGCCCGACCAGGGATGCGCCGAGACGTCGTCGAGCCGGTAGGGCTCCAGCTCCTTCACCAGCTCCTCGCGGCGCGCCATGGTGAACGACGCCGCGACGCCCACATGCTGCAGCCGCCCCTCATGCCAGAGCCCCAGCAGCAGCGACCCCACGATCGGCCCGCTCTTGTGCCACCGGAACCCGGCCACCACGACGTCCGCGGTCCGCTCGTGCTTGACCTTGGACATCAGCCGCTTGTCGGGCACGTAGAGCACGTCGGCCGGCTTGGCGATCACCCCGTCGAGACCGGCCCCCTCGAACTCCTCGAACCAGCGCAGCGCCTTCTCGTAGGAGGTGGTGATCGGCGACAGGTGGACGGGCGGCCGGGAGTCCTTCAGGGCGTCGGCGAGCCGCCGCCGCCGTTCGGCGAACGGCAGCGACGTCAGGTCCTCGTCGCCGAGCGCCAGCATGTCGAACGCCACGAACGACGCTGGGATCTGCTCGCTGAGCAGCTTCACACGGGACGCCGCCGGATGGATCCGCTGCGACAGCGAGTCGAAGTCCAGCCGCCCGCCCGTGCGGATGATCACCTCGCCGTCGATCACGCACCGTTCGGGCAGCTCCCGTTTGACGGTCTCGACGAGCTCGGGGAAGTACCTGGTCAGCGGTTTCTCGCCCCGGCTCGACAGTTCCACCTCCGGGCCGTCCCGGAAGACGATGCAGCGGAACCCGTCGAACTTGGGTTCGTAGAACAGATCCCCCTGCGGCATGGCCTTGACGGCCTTGGCCAGCATCGGGGCGACCGGCGGACTGAGCGGGAGCTCCATCTCCCAAAGATAACCTTGTTCGTATGAGGCGTCTCGTACCGGACCCGGCGATGAAGATCGATCCGTTCGAGGAGTACCGCGTCTCGGGGCCCTGGCTCCGGGTCGGGATGGTGCTGTCCGTGGACGGTTCGGTGACCGACGAGCAAGGCTGGAGCGACGGCCTGGGCGGGAAGGCCGATCTGCGGGTCTTCCGTGTCCTGCGGGCCCTCGCGGACGGCGTCATGGTGGGCGCGTCGACCGTCCGGACGGGCCGGATCGGCCCGGCGAAGCTGACCGCCGACCTCCGTGCCAGACGCGGTTCCGGTCCGGCGCCGATCGTCGTCGTCAGCCGCTCCCTCGACCTGGACTGGTCACTTCCGCTCTTCCAGGACGACTCCACGATCGTCGTCACGTCCGACCACGCGACCGCCCCGTCCCACGCGACGGTCGTCTCCGCGGGTGACGGGGACGTCGATCTGCCGCTCGCCGTGGAAATCCTTCGCAAAGAACACGGCATGGCCCATTTGCTCTGCGAGGGCGGCCCCGGGCTGACGACCTCACTCGTTCGCGACGGCCTGGTCGACGAATTCTGTCTCAACCTCGCGCCCACCCTGCTGGGCTCCGCCCACCACACCAGGCTCCTCGGTGACGCTCCGCGACAGGAACTCTCTCTAAAAGCGGCGTACGAGGACGAAAACGTTCTCTTCCTTCGCTACGGCCTCACCAGCGCCTAACGCCCCGTGGCCATCAAAGGCCACAATTGCCCCTTGATGCGAGGCAACCTTTGGGGGGATCTTCCTTACTTGACACCGTCTTTCACTTTGTCAAGGAGCCCCTCTTGATCCGAACTCCGACGCGCGCCCTGGCCTTGATCACCCCCCTGGCGCTCGTGTTCGCGCTGAGCGCGGGAAGCCCAGCGCAGGCCGCACCGAAGAGCTTCACCGACCAGGCCAAGACCGCCATCGCGAAGACGGCCGGCGCCTACAAGTTCACGAGCGCGAAGACCATCAAGGACAAGTCCAAGCTCGACTCGTCCCAGGTGCAGATCGAGGACACCGACTTCCGCTCCGGCGAGTCCCTGATCTCGGTGTCGCGGGAGGTCGGCGCGGTGCGCCCCGTCACCGAGACCGCCGCGGCCCGACGCGCCGTGGGACTGCGCAAGGTCAAGCGCGCGGGCGTCGGGGTCAAGAACGCCGTGCTCACCGACACCGCCGACGAGTGGGGCCCCGGCCTGCTGATCCTCTCCTGGACGGAACGCGACGGCGTCAACTACTACGTGACGGCCCGTGACTCGGTCGACGCCGCCGGCCTGGAGAAGATCGCCGCCGCCCTGCCCGCCGACTCCACGAAGGTGTCCAGCAAGGCGCGCAAGGCCATCAAGAAGGCCAAGCGCGAGCGCGCCGCCGAAGCCGAACAGCGCGGCTCCGGAAACAAGATCGTTGATGGTTCGGGCGCGTACAACGACGACTTCGGCGATGAGAGCGACCTCTGCAACGGGTGCGGCTACTCGCACAGCAACTATGTCGGCATGTGGCAGCTCATCATGTGGGCCGACGGCAAGATGGGCTCCAACCAGAAGGACTGCTGGTTCGGGAGCACCACGCAGAACGCGGTGAAGTCCTGGCAGTCGTCCAAGGGCCTGAGCGCCGACGGATACATCGGATCCGGAACACGCGGTAAGGCGGACAACTACATCCAGTCCTGGGACGGCAACACGGTGAAGTACGCGGGCACCTCCGTGCCGGTCTACTTCTACCGCAGCGGCTACTACTACTGGGGGACCAGCGCGACGTCCTCGGCGCGCATCAACTACACCAGCGCCACCCTCAGCGGCTGCTGATCCCGATCTCGGCGAGGACCGCCCCCGGAGCGTTCGCCGCTCCGGGGGCGGTCCTGTGACAACCTCGCGGGCTCCCGGGACGTGTTGACTGTGACGTCGGGCGAAGGGGTCATCCATGGATGAAGAGCATCTGTCTTTCACCGCATTCGTGCGGGGCAGCGGCACCCGTCTGCTGCGTTTCGCGGTGGCGCTCTGCGGCGACAGGGAGCAGGCGGAGGACGCCTTGCAGAGCGTGCTGGAGCGGGTCTACCCGCGCTGGCAGAAGATCGTCGCCCATGGCGATCCCGAGTGGTACGTGAAACGCGGCGTCGTCAACGAGCTCAAGGACGGCTGGCGCAGACGTAAACGCCGCCCCGAAGAGCTCGGCATCGACGCCGAACTCGACGGCGGCACCTACACCCCCTTCGACGCCTTCGTCACGCGCGACGCCGTGCGGCGCGCGATGACCGGCCTGCCGACGGGACAACGGACCGTGATCGTCCTGCGTTACTGGGAGGGTCTGTCCGAGGCCGAGACCGCCCGGCTCATGGGCGTCTCGGTCGGCACAGTGAAGAGCCAAGGGCACCGCGCGATGCGAACACTGCGGTCGACGCTCCGGCTCGAAGAGGACATCGAACCTGCGGGAGCGCACAGATGAACACCGAAACCCGGTTGGAATCGCTGGTCAGCGCCTCGGTCGAAGCCGAGGTGCGGGGCGTCGAGCTGCCCGCCGACTTCCTGATCCGGATCACCGAGCGGCGACGCCGCAGGGCTCCCCGGTTCGGCCTGCTGGCCGTGGGGCTCGCCACCGCGACGGTCGCGGTCGCCGTGCCGATCGTGCTGACCGTCAACGACGGTCAGGACCGTGTGGCAGTGGTGGCGGCCACGCCGAGCTCGCTGGACGGCAAGATCACAGAGGGTCCGCTCCCGGACGGCTACGGGTCGGAGCAGACGGCGAAGGGGGCGGCCGGTTGGCAGGAGGCCGACCCGAAGGTGACAGGAGTCCGCGTGTGGGTGCGGGACTTCCGCGCGCCCCACGACGGAGGCCCCGAGCCGCTCGTGGCCACCGTCCGCGTGCTGACCGGTGACGTCACCTTCGCGAAGGCGGTCACCGCGGTCGAGGGCGCTTTCGACGCCCCGCACTACGTGGACATCACCGGCTCGTTCCCCCGTGGCGAAGCCGTCTACCGCGGTCCGGAAGCTGATTTCGACGGTCATCTCGTCGCCTGGCGGCCGCGCAAGGGACTGATGATCGTGGTGCGCTCCTACGCGCTCACCCGCGAGCAGACCATCGACCTCGTGAAGGGAACGACTGTCAAATGATCAGGTGCCACCGGATTCATTTCGAGCGGCGGAGCAGCAGCAGGGAGCGGCCCGGGAGGTCGATGCCGGAGCGGGACGTCAGGTCGGCTCCGTGGTCGTCGGAGGCCGTGTCCAGGACCGGGGTCCAGCGGGTGCCGAACGCGGCGTCCGGGAGGGTGAAGGGCAGCGTTTCGGCGTAGGCGTTGATCAGCAGGAGGAAGGAGTCGTCGCGGACGCGGCGGCCCCTGACGTCCGGCTCGGTGATGGCGTCGCCGTTGAGGAACACCGTCAGCGACTTGGCGTGGCCGTGGTGCCAGTCCCCGTCGGTCATCGGATCGCCGGCGGGGGTCAGCCACGCGATGTCGGCGTCGCCGTCGAAGAAGCGGCGGCGGCGCAGGATCGGATGGTCGCGGCGGAGCGCGGTGAGCCGCTGCACGAACTCCAGATCGCCCGCGTGATCCGGGTCGCCGTCGCCGGACCAGCGCACCCAGGACGTCGGGTTGTCCTGGCAGTAGGCGTTGTTGTTGCCGCCCTGTGACCGTGCGAACTCGTCGCCCGCCACCAGCATCGGCACGCCCTGCGACAGGAACAGGGTGGCCAGGAGGTTGCGGCGCTGGCGGGTGCGGAGCGCGTTGATCGTCGGATCCTCGGTGGGGCCTTCGTGGCCGCAGTTCCAGGAGCGGTTGTCGTCGGTGCCGTCCCGGTTGTGCTCCAGATTGGCCTCGTTGTGCTTGGTGTCGTAGGAGACCAGGTCGGCGAGGGTGAAACCGTCGTGGGCCGTCACGAAGTTGATGGACGCGACCGGCCGCCGGTTGTTGTGCGCGTACAGATCGGACGAACCTGTCAGCCGTGAGGCGAACTCGGGCATGGTCGCGTACTGGCCGCGCCAGAAGTCGCGGACGGTGTCGCGGTACTTGCCGTTCCACTCCGTCCACTGCGGCGGGAAGTTGCCGACCTGGTAGCCGCCCTCGCCGACGTCCCACGGCTCGGCGATCAGCTTGACCTGGGACACCACCGGGTCCTGCTGGACGAGGTCGAAGAACGCCGACAGCCGGTCGACGTCGTGCAGTTCACGGGCGAGCGCGGAGGCCAGGTCGAAGCGGAACCCGTCGACGTGCATCTCCAGGATCCAGTACCGCAGCGAATCCATGATCAGCTGGAGGGAGTGCGGGTGCCGGACGTTGAGGGAGTTGCCGCAGCCGGTGTAGTCGAGGTGGTAGCGGCGGTCGTCGTCGCGCAGCCGGTAGTAGGCGTTGTTGTCGATGCCCCGGAACGACAGGGTCGGCCCGAGATGGTCGCCTTCGGCGGTGTGGTTGTAGACGACGTCGAGGATCACCTCGATCCCGGCCCGGTGCAGGGCCCGGACGGCCGTCTTGAACTCGGCGACCGGATCGGGCCCCGCCGCGTAGGTGTTCTGCGGCGCGAGGAAGCCGATCGTGTTGTAGCCCCAGTAGTTGGTCAGCTCGCGGGCGACGAGACGGTGCTCGGGCACGTTCTGGTGGACCGGCAGCAGCTCGATCGCGGTGACGCCCAGCTCCAGCAGATGGTCGATCAGCACCGGGTGGGCGAGCCCCGCGTAGGTGCCGCGCTGCTCGGCGGGGATGCCGGGATGCAGCATCGTCAGCCCCTTGACGTGCGCCTCGTACAGGACCGTCCGGTGGTAGGGGGTGCGTGGCGGCCGGTCGTCGCCCCAGTCGAAGAACGGGTTGATGACGACGTTCTTCGGCATGTACGGGGCCGAGTCCTCGGTGTTGAGCCGGTCGGGATCGGTGAGCTCGTAGGAGAACAGCGACGGATGCCAGGCGACCTGGCCGTCCATCGCCTTGCCGTACGGGTCGAGCAGCAGCTTGGACGCGTTGCAGCGGTGCCCGTCGGCCGGCCGGTGGGGGCCGTGCACGCGGTAGCCGTAGCGCTGCCCCGGGCCGACCCCCGGCAGATGGCCGTGCCAGACGAACCCGTCGACTTCGGGCAGTTCGATCCGTTCCTCGCGGCCCTCGTCGTCGAACAGGCAGAGCTCGACCCGCTCGGCCGCCTCGGAGAAGAGGGCGAAGTTGGTGCCGCTGCCGTCCCAGGTGGCGCCCAGGGGGTACGCCTCACCCGGCCATGTCTCGCGTTTCCCCATGTTCTTGATTGTTGCCCACGATGCGGCGGATAGTCGGCTTCTCGGAAAACCTAGTAAACCCGTAGGAATTATTGACATCACGGGGCTCGGATGATCGGATGAACGGGACGCGCCCGTTCGAGAGGAGCCCCCGTTGACAGATTTCGACATTCGCAAGGCAGGCGGCCGGATCGGCGCCGAGGTGGTCGGCCTCGACGTCCGCGACATCACCGAACCGCTGTTCGCCGAGCTCAACGCCGCGCTGCTGGAGCACAAGGCGCTCATCTTCCGCGGCCAGCACCTCGACGACGAAGGCCAGACCGCCTTCGCGTCGCGGTTCGGGCCGCTGACCGGCGCCCACCCGACGGTGCCGTCGGTCGAGGGGCAGCCGCAGGTCCTCGACGTCAACGGCGACGAGGGCATCCGCGCGAACCAGTGGCACACCGACGTCACGTTCGTCCGGACGCCGCCGAAGGCCAGCACGCTGCGCGGCATCATCGTCCCGCCCTACGGCGGCAACACCCTGATCGCGAACTCGGCCACCGCCTACCAGGACCTGCCCGAACCGCTCCGCCGGTTCGCCGACGAGGCGTGGGCCGTCCACGCCAACGACTACGACTACGTGCAGCCGCAGTTCGACAGCGAGCAGCGCCAGGAGCACCGCAAGGTGTTCACCACCACGAAGTACCGCACCGCCCACCCGGTCGTCCGGGTCCATCCGGAGTCGGGGGAGCGCGGCCTGTTCATCGGCGGTTTCGCCCAGCAGATCGTCGGCCTGTCGACCCGCGAGTCCCGCGCCCTCCTCGACCTGCTCCAGGCGTACGTCACCCGCCCGGAGAACATCTTCCGCGTCCAGTGGCAGCCCGGCGACCTCGTCCTGTTCGACAACCGCATCACCCAGCACTACGCCCCCGACGACTTCGGCGACCTGCCCCGCCACCTCCGTCGCGTCACCGTCGCGGGCGACGCCCCCGTCAGCATCTCCGGCGAGACCTCAAAACTCCTGGAGGGCGACGACGCCTCCCATTACACCCCGGCCTAGGGTCGGCGGGCCCGCCGAGCCCCGCTCAGCGCCGCATCGACGGCCCGGCGTCCTGGCCGGGAACGGCCTCTTCCGCGTAGGTCGCTGCACGAAGCGGACCGGCCCCGCATCCCATGGAGATGCGGGGCCGGTCGGCGTCGGGCGTGTCAGAGGATGGCGCCCGGGGTGTAGGCGGCGGCGGACGGGTAGCGCTTGGTGAGGGTGTCGATGTGGGCGACGACCGTGGCGACCTGGGCGGCGGCGGCGCCGGTGAAGGAGAGGCGGTCGGCCATCAGGGCGTCGAGGGCGGCGCGGTCGAGGGGGAGCCGGTCGTCGGCGGCGAGCCGGTCGAGGAGCTGGTTGCCGGCCGTGCCCTGCTCGCGCATGGCCAGCGCCGACGCGACCGCGTGCTCCTTGATCACCTCATGGGCCTCCTCACGGCCCACCCCGGCCTTGACGGCGGCCATCAGCACCTTGGTGGTGGCGAGGAACGGCAGGTAGCGGTCGAGCTCCCGGCCGATCACGGCGGGGAACGCGCCGAACTCGTCGAGGACGGTCAGGAAGGTCTCGATCAGCCCGTCGAAGGCGAAGAACGCGTCCGGCAGCGCGACCCGGCGGACCACGGAGCACGACACGTCGCCCTCGTTCCACTGGTCGCCGGCCAGTTCGGCCGTCATCGAGGAGTAGCCGCGCAGGATGACCATGAGGCCGTTGACGCGTTCACAGGAGCGCGTGTTCATCTTGTGGGGCATCGCGGACGAACCGACCTGCCCCTCCTTGAAGCCCTCGGTGACCAGTTCGTGGCCCGCCATCAGCCGGATGGTCTTGGCGAGCGACGACGGCGCGGCCGCGAGCTGCACGAGCGCCGACAGCACGTCGTAGTCGAGGGAGCGCGGGTAGACCTGCCCGACCGAGGTGAACGCCGAGCCGAAGCCCAGGAACTCGGCCACCCGGGATTCGAGGTCCTCGAGCTTCGCGGAGTCGCCGCCGAGCAGGTCGAGCATGTCCTGCGCGGTGCCGACCGGGCCCTTGATCCCGCGCAGCGGGTAGCGGGCGATGAGGTCCTCGAGCCGGGCGAACGCGGCGAGCAGCTCGTCGGCGGCCGTCGCGAACCGCTTGCCGAGGGTCGTGGCCTGCGCGGCGACGTTGTGGGACCGGCCCGCCATGACGGTCTCGCCGTACTGGGCGGACAGGGAGCCGAGCCGTGCGAGCACCGCGACGACCCGGTCGCGGGCGTGTTCCAGCGACAGCCGGATCTGGAGCTGTTCGACGTTCTCGGTGAGGTCGCGGGAGGTCATGCCCTTGTGGACGTGCTCGTGTCCTGCGAGGGCGTTGAACTCCTCGATCCGGGCCTTCACGTCATGCCGGGTGATCTTCTCCCGTGCGGCGATGGAGCCGAGGTCGACGGTGTCGAGCACCCGCTCGTAGTCGGCGAGGGCCGCCTCGGGAACGTCGATCCCCAAGGCGGCCTGGGCGCGCAGCACGGCCAGCCACAGCCGCCGCTCCAGCACCACCTTGTGCTCCGGAGACCACAGGACGGCCAGGTCTGGGGAGGCGTAGCGACCGGCGAGGACGTTGGGGATACGAGGCTTGGAAGTCACGTTCCCCAAGTGTATACAGCGGGTGTATACAGCGGGGTATCGCCCCTGTTCAGCCGGTCAGCAGGTCGGGGCTATCGGCGAGGGAGCGCAGATGCGCTCCGGGGTCGGCGATCAGCCGTCTGGCGTCGAGGTCGAGCAGCCCCGCGACGCCCTCCAGCTCGGCGGAGACGGTCCCGTCCTCCTTGATGATCTGCTGATGGATCTTGAAGGTCTTGCCTTCGCCGTAGACGAACGCGCAGGTCACCCTCACCCGCTCGCCGCCGCGCAGCTCCCTTTTGAACTTCAAGGTCAACTCCAGCGCGACCGGGCCGACCCCGGAGGCGAGCAGCTTGTCCTGCGGGAGCCCCGCGGCGCGCAGCAGCTCCCACCGCGCGTGCTCGCAGTACTGCAGGTAGACGGCCTGATTGAGATGTCCCTGGGTGTCGAGCTCATATCCCCGGACCGTGACTTCGACAGAGAAAGCGGTCATCTGTCCATTATCTCAGCGACACGGGGTCGCCCCGCGTCCGCCACAAGAAGATTCAAGGAACCCTCCCGGCGTCCGTCATCATTCGGCAGAAGTGCCCGCGTCGCGGTGCGTCCGACCCATGGAGGACAGATCCTGTGCGCATGGCGGAAGTCGGCGCGGACTGGCAGGTGACGGCGTACATCACGCCGCGGGGCGAGGGTGAGGAGACCATCGGGCGGTTGCGCGAGCTGCGGGCGCGGATCCTCTTCGACGGCGGGCGCAGACCCGCGTTCCGGCGGGAGGACGGCGCGCACGTCGACCCACAGGAACTCGACCACGGGGCGATCCACTTCGTGGGACGGCGGGCGTCGGGCGGGCCGCCGCTGGGTTATGTGCGGCTGTCGCCGCCGCCCAACGCGCCGCTCTTCCAGACCAGGGCGTTCCTCGGCGACGCCCGTTACGAAGCGCTCCTGCGGGCCGAGAACCTGACCGAAGGTGACGTCTTCGAGCACAGCAGGCTCGTGGTCGAGCACCGGGCCCGGCGGCTGGGTCTCGGCGTCCATCTGAACGCGATGGCGATCGCTGCCGCGCACGCGCTGGGCGCGCGCGCCATGGTCGGGACGTCGGGCACCGCCGACGGCCAGGACGGCTTCCACGCCCGCTTCGGCTTCCACGAGATCCCCGGCACCCGCCGCTATGTCGAGCAGTACACCGAGGACGTCGTGATCCTTCTGCACCGTGCGGCCCAGGGCGCGGGCGAGCACACCGAGCTGGTGCGGCGGCTCCGCCGGCTGTTCCCTGCGTCCGTGGCCCCGGCCTCGGCGTCCCCGCCCGAGCTGGGGGAGGCGCCCGGTCCTGCGGCGCGGGAGGGCTGGCGTCCCGAACTGATCGAGGGCGCGGCGTTCGAACGGGTCGAGGAACTGCGGGCGTCGGGACGCGTCCGTGAGGTCTGCGACACGCTGGGCGAGCAGCTCGCGGAGCTCGTCACGGCACGCGAACCGGGCCTCGCCCGTGATCCGGGGCTGGTCGCGGCGGCCGTCGCACGCCAACTGGACGGGGTGCCGGTCGAGCGGTACGGGACGTGGGCCTGGTACCCGTGGTCGGGACGGCTCGTGCACGTGCTGCCGTGCGAGGAGCTCCGGCTCGTCAGGACCGACCGGAACCGCGGCAAGATCGACCGGGTGGCGCAGCGGCGGCTGCTCGGCAAGCGCATCGGGATCGTCGGCCTCTCGGTCGGCTCCAGTGCCGCCGTGACGCTCGCGCTGGAAGGGGTCGGCGGCGCCTTCCGGCTGGCCGACTTCGACGAGCTCGGGCTGTCGAACCTCAACCGGCTCCGTGCCGGGGTCCATGATCTGGGCGTCAACAAGGCGGTGCTGGCCGCCCGGCAGCTCTACGAGATCGATCCCTACCTCGAGATCGAGATCTTCCCGGCCGGGCTGAACCCGGAGAACCTCGACTCGTTCTTCGCGGGCGGGCTCGACCTGCTCGTCGAGGAGTGCGACACCCCCTGGGTGAAGATCGCGGCGCGGGAGAAGGCGCGGGCGCTCGGCGTCCCCGTCGTGATGGACGCCAACGACCGCGGTCTGCTCGACGTCGAGCGGTTCGACGAGGAACCGGGCCGTCCGCTGCTGCACGGCCTGCTCGGCGACCTCACCTCCGACGATCTCAACGACCTCACGCCCAGCCGCCGCGTCGAGCTGATCCTGGCGATGGTCGACGAATCCCGGATCAGCCCGCAGCTCGCGGCGGCGATCCCGCTGATCGGCCGCACCCTCAGCAGCTGGCCGCAGCTCGCGTCCGGGGTGGCGCTCGGCGGCGCGCTGTGCACCGAGGCCGCGCGCCGCATCCTGCTCGGCGAGGACTGCCCGTCCGGCCGCTATTACACCGATCTCGAGGCCACGGTCTCCCGCGAGAAGAGCACGGTCGCATGAACACCCTTTTCCGTACGCATCCGGCCCGTTCGCACACCGGGACGGCCCTGACGGGGCCGCTCGCCGTCGCCGGGACCGGGGTGCACCTGCCCGACACCGTGATCACCAACCGGGATCTCACCCGCCGTTTCGACACCTCGGAGGAGTGGATCGTCCGCCGCACCGGGATCCGGGAGCGTCGCAGGCTGATCCCCGAGCGGTCCACCTCCGACATGGCCGTGGCGGCGGCGCTGCCCGCGCTGAAGGCCGCCGGGATCTTCCCCGGCGACCTCGACGCCGTCGTGGTGGCCAGCTACACGGCCGACCAGCCGCTGCCGTCGACCGCGCTGATCGTGAAGGACGCGCTCGGCGCGCACCGGGCGCTGCCGGTGGACGTCACCCAGGCGGCGTGCGCGGCCGGGGTTCAGGCGGTGCTGCTCGCCGCGCACCTGCTGCAGAGCCCGTCGTTCCACGCGGTGCTCGTGGTGGCCGCCGACTGCGCGTCACGGGTCTGCGATCCGCACGACCGCACCACCGGCGTGTTCTTCGGCGACGCCGCGGCGGCCGTCGTCCTCACCCGCGCCCCCGACGGGGCGGGCCTGCTCTCCTGGGACTTCGGTTCGCTGCTCTCCTACGACGTGGAGATCCAGGCGGGCGGCTCACGGCTGCCGACCGATCCGGCGACCGTCGCGGGCGGCCGCCACTACCTGGCGATGGACGGGCGCGCCGTCTGGGACACCGCGACGGCCCGGCTGCCGGAGAGCATCCGCAGCGCCGTCGCCCGCGCCGATCTCGACCCCACCGAGATCGACCATTTCTTTCTGCACCAGGCCAACCTCAACATCCTCACCGCGACCCTCGACGAGCTGGGGGTGCCCGCCGACCGGGCGCCCGTCACGGTCGACCGGCTCGGCAACACCGGTGCGGCGGGCATGTTCACCGCCCTGCACGAGGCGTTCGCGGGGGGACTGCTGCGGCCGGGCGACACCTATGTGATGTCGGCGATCGGCGCGGGCTTCCAGTGGGGCACGCTCTGCCTGCGCCACTGAGCGGGACGTCCGGGGCGGAGCCCCACTCCGTCCCGGACGTCCGCAGGGTCACATGTCGCCGAACGCGATCCGCGCCGCGGTGAACGGATCGTGGCGCTCCGACAGCGCGGCGAGGTCTTCGAGCGCACGGTCCTCCCGGTGTGGCGCGAACTCTTCGGCCGACGGCTCGCCGTCGATCGAGGCGAATACCTCGCGTAGATCTTCGTAGCTCGACTCTGACTCGCCCACCCAACCCAGATTCATCACCTTTCCCACTTAATACCCAACACATCACTTTTGTGGGATGACTCACTAGTAGGACCGAAATGTAATCTTGAACGCGCCGCAAGGTGTGGGGATAGGATGGAAGAGACCTGTCGCCTCCCGCTGGAGTGGATGTTGATCATCTGAGCTTCGCGATCACCCCTGCACGGCCCTGACGCGCCGCTGCGGTGATGTGCCGACGACGTCTTCGACCGTCCGCGACCGCGAGGTTCCGCATGTCCTCTCCTTCTCTTTGCTGTTCCGGGCTGTCCTTCCGCTGGGCGGACGGCACCCCGATGTTCGACGGGCTCTCCCTGACCCACCGCCGCGGCCGCACCGGGCTGGTCGGCGTCAACGGGTCCGGCAAGTCCACCCTGCTCAAGCTGCTCGCCGGCCGGCTGCGCCCGGCCGCAGGATCGGTGACCGTCGAAGGCGGCCTCGGCTATCTGCCGCAGGACCTCACCCTCGACACCGGGCTCAGGGTCGAGCAGGCCCTCGGCATCGACGTCCGGCGGGCCGCGCTGCGCGCCATCGAAACCGGCGACACCGACGAACGCCACTTCACGGCCATCGGTGACGGCTGGGACGTCGAGGAGCGGGCTCTGGCCGTCCTCGGCTCGCTCGGACTGTCCGGCATCGGCCTCGACCGGACCGTCGGGGAGCTGTCCGGCGGCGAGACCGTGCTGCTCCGGCTGGCGGCGCTGCTGCTGGAACGTCCCGGGGTGCTGCTGCTCGACGAACCCACCAACAACCTCGACCTCCCGGCCCGCGCCCGGCTGTACGACGCGGTGGAGTCATGGCGTTCGGGCCATCTCGTCGTGGTCAGCCATGACCGGGAGCTGCTGGAGCGCGTCGACCGGATCGCCGAACTGCGGTCCGGCTCCCTCACCTGGTACGGCGGCGGTTTCTCCGCATATGAGGACGCCGTCGCCGTGCAGCAGGAGGCGGCCGGGCGGGCCCTGCGCGCGGCCGAGGCCGACGTGCGCCGGCAGAAACGCGACCTCAGCGGAGCCCGGCTCAGGACCGAGAGCCGCAGACGCCATGACGTGCGGCTCGACGGGCAGCGCCGCGCCCCCCGGATCGTCGCGGGTGAACGCCGACGTTCCGCCCAGGAGACCGCCGACAAGCAGCGGCTCCTGCACGAGGAGCGGCTGGCGGAGGCCGTGGAGCGGCTCGACGAGGCGGTGGGCGCGATCCGCGAGGACGCCGAGATCAGGGTCGATCTTCCCGGTACGGCGGTCCCCGCGGGCCGCGACGTGCTGACCGTGTCGGGGCTGCGGATGCGGCACGGCGCGTTGCGCGGCGGTGAGCTGCGCGTGTGGGGGCCGGAGCGGATCGCGGTCGTCGGCCGGAACGGTTCGGGAAAGACGACCTTGTTGCGGACCGTGGCCGGACAGATCGCGCCGCTGGAGGGTTCGGCGGAGGCGCATGTCCCCGTCCGGTTCCTGCCGCAGCGGCTCGACGTCCTGGACGACGAGCTGAGCGTCGCCGAGAACGTCGCGCGCGCCGCTCCCGGCGTGTCCGTCAACGAGATCCGCGCCCGGCTGGCCCGTTTCCTGTTCCGTGGCGGCCGCGCCGAGTATCCGGCGGGCACCCTGTCCGGCGGCGAACGTTTCCGCGCGGCGCTGGCCGCCGCGCTGCTCGCCGCGCCCGCCCCCCAGGTCCTGCTGCTGGACGAGCCGACCAACGACCTGGACCTGGCGAGCGTCCGCCACCTAGCCGAAGCCCTCTCCTCCTATCAGGGCGCCCTCCTGATCGCGAGCCACGACCTCCCTTTCCTCACCCACATCGGCATCACCCGCTGGCTCCATCTCACCAACACCCTCCAGCAAGTCGACCCCTCCGACCTCCCCACCCTCCTCTCAGCCCCACCCCCTACCTAACGAGCTGGCGGGCCATGACGACGCGCTGGATCTGGTTGGTGCCTTCGTAGATTTGGGTGATTTTGGCGTCGCGCATCATGCGTTCGACGGGGAAGTCGCTGGTGTAGCCGTAGCCGCCCAGGAGCTGGACGGCGTCGGTGGTGACGTCCATCGCCACGTCCGAGGCCAGGCATTTGCAGGCCGAGGACACGAACGTCAGGTCCGGGACCGTCTCGCCGTGGAAGGCTCGTTCGGACTTGATGGCGGCGTGGTAGGTGAGCTGGCGTGCGCCTTCGAGTTTCATGGCCATGTCGGCGATCATGAACTGGACGCCTTGGAAGTCGGCGATGGGCTTGCCGAACTGCTTGCGTTCCTTCACATAGCCGATCGCGTAGTCCAGAGCACCCTGCGCGATGCCGAGGGCTTGGGCGGCGATGGTGATGCGGGTGTGGTCGAGGGTGGCCAGCGCGGTTTTGAAGCCGGTGCCTTCCTCGCCGATGATCCGGTCGGCCGGGATGCGGACGTTGTCGAGGATGACCTGGCGGGTGGGGGAGCCCTTGATGCCGAGTTTCTTCTCTTTCGGCCCGAATGACACGCCCGGGTCGGATTTTTCGACGACGAACGCGGAGATGCCGCGGGCGCCCTTGGTGGGGTCGGTGACGGCCATCACCGTGTAGTACTCCGACACTCCGGCGTTGGTGATCCACATTTTGGCGCCGTTGAGCACGTAGTGGTCTCCGTCGCGGACGGCGCGGGTTTTCATGCCTGCGGCGTCGGAGCCGGCTTCGGCTTCGGAGAGGGCGTAGCTGAACATGGCTTCGCCGCGGGCCATGGGGGCGAGGTAGCGTTTTTTGAGTTCTTCGGAGCCGCTGAGCAGCACGGGTACGCTGCCGAGTTTGTTGACGGCGGGGATCAGCGAGGAGGAGGCGCAGACGCGGGCGACTTCTTCGATGACGATGACGGTGGCCAGGGCGTCCGCGCCGTTCCCGCCGTAAGACTCGGGGACGTGGACGGCGTGGAGGTCGTTTTGGACGAGTGCGTCGAGGGCTTCTTGGGGGAAGCGGGCGTTTTCGTCGACGTCCTGCGCTGCCGGAGCGATTTTGGCTTCGGCGAGTTCGCGGACCGTCTGCCGGAGGAGGTCGTGCTCCTCGCTCGGGGCGTAGGAGGGGAAATCGGTCATGACGGGTCCTTCAGGGGAGTGAAGGCGGCGCGGAGTTCCCGCTTGAGCACCTTCATGCTGGGGCCGAGCGGAAGCGAGTCGACGATCTCGACCCGGCGCGGATACTTGTGGCGGCCGACCCGGTCGCCCGCCCACGCGATCAACTCGTCAGGGCTGGGTGGTGCGGCCGGATCCGCCGGGACGATCACGGCGCAGACCTCCTCGCCGTGGGTGGCGTGCGGCAGCCCGATGACGGCGACCTGCGCGACCTCCGGATGCCGGATCAGCGCCTCCTCGACCTCCCGCGGATACACGTTGAAACCGCCGCGGATGATGAGGTCCTTGGTCCGGTCGACGATGCTGACGAACCCGGCCACGTCACGGATACCGAGGTCACCGGTCCGGAACCAGCCGTCCGTGAACGCCGCCCCGGTCGCCGCGGGCAGCCCGAGATAGCCGGTGAACACGTTGTGGCCGCGGATGACGATCTCACCGAGCTCACCGTCGGGCAGCGCCTCGAACACGGCCGGTTCGCCGTCGCCGATCGGCCGGGCGATCGCGACCTCCACGCCCCACACCTGGTGCCCGACCGTCCCGGCCTTCGTGCCGAACGCCGGCTGGTTGGACGTGGCGACCGGCGACGTCTCGGACAGGCCGTACGCCTCATAAACGGTCGCCAGATGGATCTGCGCGGCGTCCAGGACCGCGACGGGCAGCGGCGCGCCGCCCGAAACACAGAGCCGGAGCGCGGGCGGCGACGCCGACCCGCCCCGCACCGCCTCGATCAACGCGATGAACATGGTCGGCACCCCGTAGAACAGGGTGACGCGGTGCTCGCCCATCAGCGCGAGCGCGTCGTCGGCCTGGAACCGGCGCTGCATGACGAGGGTCGCGCCGACCCGGAACGTCGTGTTCATCGCGACGGTCTGCCCGAACGTGTGGAACAGCGGCAAACAGCCCAGCACCACGTCGTCGGCGCGGACGTCGAACACGTCGAACGCGCTGACCGTCGCGTTCATCACCAGGTTGAGCTGGCTGAGCACCGCGCCCTTCGGTTTGCCCGTCGTCCCGCTGGTGTACAGGACGACCGCCGCGTCGTCCGCGTCGCGGGTGGCGTGGCGGGGGAGCGGCGGCACCAGCGACGCGATCTCCTCCAGCCGCCGGTCGGCGGTGCCGCCGGGCCCGCCCACCGTGACGGCCAGGACTCCGGCCCGCGCGGCGGCGTCCTGCCCGGTCGCGTTCAGCGGATGGTCGACCAGCAGCACCCGCGCGCCGCTGTCGGCCAGCACATGGGCGACCTCACCGGCCGTGAGCAGCAGATGGACGGGGACGACGACCCCGCCCGCCGCGAGGATCGCGTAGTAGCAGCGCGGGAAGTCGACGGAGTTCCCGACCATCATCGCGACCCGGTCGCCGGGCGCGACGCCGAGCTCGGTGAGCGCCGCCCCGTAGGACAGGGCAGTCGTCCACAGGTCGGCGTAGGTGTGGTGTGCGGTCCCGTCGATGACGGCGACGCGGTCGCCGTGCTTGCGGGCGGATTCGGCCAGGACACTGGCCAGCGACAAGGACATGGAGCTCCCCAGGGGGTGGTCGGGAGGTCAGGGGTGGGTGCGGAGCATCGCGGTGACCCGCTCTCTGATGTGGGGGGTGTCGAGTCCGCGGAGGGTGAGGGTGGTGCGGCGGCGGAGGACGTCGTCG
>NZ_BAAGZI010000094.1:0-17612 GCF_054778695.1 Actinocorallia lasiicapitis | reverse complement strand
GAACCGTCGCGGCGGCCGAGCTCGGCGGGCAGATCGCCCGGACGTCCGCCCGCCACGGCGGCCGAGGCGGGAGCGGGGCCCGCCCAGGCCAGGAGCAGGGCGTCCTCGCCCTTCAGGAAGCGGTGGCTGCGGACACCGCCCGTCGCACGGCCCTTCGGCGGGTACTCGGCGTAGTCGGAGACCTTCGCCGCGCCCGTCTGGGTGCCTTCCAGAGCGGTCGAGGAGCCGGAGACCGTCACCACGACGCTGTCGCGAGCGGAGTCGACCGCGCCGAACCAGATCACCTTCGCGTCCGCCGCCAGCTTGATGCCCGCCATGCCGCCCGCGGGACGGCCCTGCGGCCGCACGTTCGAAGCGGCGAAGCGCAGGAGCTGGGAGTCGTCGGCGATGAAGACCAGATCGTCCTCCTCAGAGGCGAGCTGGACCGCGCCGACCACCCGGTCGCCGTCCTTGAGGGTGATCACTTCGAAGTCGTCGCGGTTGCCCGGATAGTCGTTGGCGACACGCTTGACGACGCCCTGTTCGGTGCCGAGGGCCAGCCCGGGGCCGTCCTCCGACAGGTCGCCCAGGCCGATCGCCGTCTCTCCGGCGGCCAAGGTCAGGTACTCCTCCAGCGGCGCGCCGCCCGACAGGGACGGCGGAGCCGCCGACGGGGGCAGCGCGGGCAGGTCGATCGTCGCGACCTTGATCATCCGTCCGGTGGAGGTGACCACGCCGAACTCGCCGCGCGCCGACGACCGGATCACCGAGACCAGCACGTCATGGGCGGCGCGCGGGCCGTCGTCCGGCAGCGGCGACACGTCCGTGGTGCGGGCCAGCAGCCCCGAAGACGACAGCAGCACGAAACACGGGTCGTCGGCGACCTCGAGGGTCACCGCGGCCGACGACTTCGCCTGCCCCGACGATTCCAGCAGCACCGTGCGGCGCGGGGTCGCGAACTCCTTGGCGACCTCGGCGAGCTCCTTCGACACCACCTGGCGGAGCTTGGTCTCCGACTCCAGGATCGCCGTCAGCTCGGCGATCTCACGGCGCAGGGTCTCGCTCTCCTTCTCTAGCTCCAGCTTGTCGAAGCGGGTCAGGCGGCGCAGCGGGGTGTCGAGGATGTACTGGGACTGGATCTCCGACAGCTCGAAGATCTCCTGGAGCCGGGCCTTGGCCTGCGCCGAATCGTCCGACGTGCGGATGACCTGGATGACCTCGTCGATGTTGAGCAGCGCGATCATCAGGCCGTCGACCAGGTGCAGGCGCTCCTCGCGCTTGCGGCGGCGGAACTGGGAGCGGCGGCGCACCACTTCGATCCGGTGGTCGACGTACACCTGGAGCAGCTCGCGCAGCCCGAGGGTCTTCGGCTGGCCGTCGACCAGCGCGACGTTGTTGATGCCGAACGACTCCTCCATCGGAGTCAGCCGGTACAGCTCCTCCAGGACGGCCTCCGGGATGAAGCCGTTCTTGATCTCGATGACGAGCTGGAGGCCGACCGTGCGGTCGGTGAGGTCCTTCAGATCGGCGATCCCGTGGATCTTCTTCGCCTGGACCATGTCCTTGATCTTGGCGATGACGCGTTCGGGGCCGACGTTGTAGGGCAGCTCGGTGACGACGAGGCCCTTGCGGCG
This sequence comes from Actinocorallia lasiicapitis, assembly GCF_054778695.1. NCBI lineage: Bacteria > Bacillati > Actinomycetota > Actinomycetes > Streptosporangiales > Thermomonosporaceae > Actinocorallia > Actinocorallia lasiicapitis. Next base: position 15,999 of record NZ_BAAGZI010000094.1, on the reverse strand, counting down.
CGGGGTGACATTCTCGACCCGGACCGTCGCCCGCGTCTTGAAGACGCCGCGGCCGTTCAGGTAGGCGTCGCGGATGCCGTCCAGGCCGACGATCTTGCCGCCGGTGGGCAGGTCGGGGCCGGGGACGAACCGCATCAGATCGTCCAGGGTGGCGTTCGGGTGCGTCAGCAGATGCCGGGCCGCCGCGACCACTTCGCCCAGATTGTGCGGCGCCATGTTCGTGGCCATGCCGACCGCGATCCCCGTCGTGCCGTTCACCAGCAGGTTCGGGAACGCCGCCGGCAGCACCTCCGGCTCGAGCTCTTGGCCGTCATAGTTCGGGCGGAAGTCGACGGTGTCCTCGTCGAGGCCGCCGACCATCGTCATCGCCTCGCGCGACAGCCGCGCCTCGGTGTACCGCATCGCGGCGGGCGAGTCGTCGCCGCCCAGCGAACCGAAGTTTCCGTGCCCGTCGACGAGCTGCATCCGCATCGCCCACGGCTGCGCCAGACGCACCATCGCGTCGTAGATCGCGCCGTCGCCGTGCGGGTGCAGCTTGCCCATGACCTCGCCGACGACGCGGGCGCACTTGACGTGGCCGCGGTCGGGGCGCAGGCCCATCGCGTTCATCGAGTACAGGATGCGGCGCTGGACCGGCTTCAACCCGTCACGGGCGTCCGGAAGCGCGCGGGAGTAGATCACCGAGTACGCGTACTCGAGGAAGCTGCCTCGCATCTCCTCGGCGACGTCGATGTCGATGATGTTCTCTTCGAACTCTTCCGGAGGTGGAGTCTGACCAGTGCGGCGTGCCATGCTCGCCATTCTGGCGTGTGTCGCCGACAGTTTCGTCCACGGAGCGTCCCATGAGCCTTGCTGACTTCCAGAATGAGATCTATTTGTCCGGTCTGGGGGGTGTCAGGCCTGAACTTCCGACCGATCTCCACCGGCTCGAGGAACTCGCGCGCGGCGCGCTGTCCGACCAGGCGTTCGGCTATGTGGCGGGGGCGGCCGGATCGGAGTCGACGGCGCGGGCGAACCTCGCGGCGTTCGACCAGTGGAAGATCGTGCCGCGGATGCTCAGGGACGTCGCGACGCGCGACCTCACCACGACCGTGCTCGGGACGGCGATGCCCGCGCCGGTGATCCTCGGCCCGGTCGGCGTGCTGCGGATCCTCGACCCGGAAGGCGAGCTGGCCGTCGCGCGGGCCGCGGCCTCGCTCGGCGTCACGATGACGCTGTCGACAGCCTCCTCCACCGCCATGGAAGAGGTCGCCGCGGCAGGCGGGCCGCGCTGGTACCAGCTCTACTGGCCCAAGGACCGGGAGCTGGCCGCCAGCCTGGTCGGACGTGCCAAGGACGCCGGGTACAGCGTGCTCGTCCTCACCCTCGACACCTTCACCCTCGCCTGGCGGCCCCGCGACCTCGACAACGCCTACCTGCCGTTCCTGCACGGAATCGGCGTGCAGAACTACTTCAGCGACCCCGTCTTCCAGAAGGCCATCGGCGGGCCCGTCACCGACGCCAACCGCGACCTCGCCCTGCTGCACTGGGCCGCCAACTTCGGGAACCCCTCGCTGACCTGGGACGACCTGGCCTGGTTGCGCACCCAGTGGGACGGCCCGATCGTCCTCAAGGGCATCCAGCACCCCGCCGACGCGCGACGGGCCGTCGACGCGGGCATGGACGGGATCGTCGTGTCGAACCACGGCGGACGGCAGGTCGACGGGGCCATCGCCGCGCTCGACACGCTGCCCGCGATCGCGGCCGAGGTGGGCTCGGAGCTCACCGTGCTGTTCGACTCGGGAGTCAGGACGGGGTCGGACGTCGTCAAGGCGCTGGCGCTGGGGGCCTCGGCCGTCCTGGTGGGCCGGCCGTACGCCTATGGGCTGGGGCTCGGCGGCGAGGACGGCGTCCGGCACGTGCTGCGGTGCCTGATGGCCGACCTGGAACTCACCATGGCGCTGTCGGGACTGTCGTCGCTCGCCGAGATCGGGCCGGACGTGCTCAGCCGGTGACCGCCTTATCCCGGTAAGGCCGGTCACCCATGACGTTTGTCACTGGTGACTGCTGAACTCCTCACGGTGAGGTGCTGACGAGTCGCACTGCTCGCTCACCGGATTCCACGGCACTGTGGGACGCAGAGAGGAGACGCCATGATCGAGATTTCGGGGGTCCGTACCCCTACCGCCACCTCCTGGCCGCCGTCCGCCGGGGGTGGGCGGAGAGGGTTGATCTCGCTCACCGTGCGGCCCGGTGAGATCGTCGCGGTCTGCGGGGGAGACTCCGCCGAGCTGCTCGAACTGGTCGCCGGTGACCGCCGTCCGTCCGAGGGGTCCGTCAGAGTCAACGGCCGCGACCCCTACACCGAACGGTCCGCGGTGACGGTGGCCGCCCTGTCCGCCGCCGACTCCCTCTACGGCGACCTCACGGTCAACGAGATCTCCGGAGCCTGGCGCACCTGGGCGGCGCACCCCCTCAACCCCGCCGCCGACTCCGCCCTCGCCACCCTGCCCCGCCGCGGCCCCATCCCCTACACCCGCCTCACCCCCGCCGAACGCCGCCGTTTCGACCTCGCCATGGCCCTGACGGGCCTCCCCGACGCCCTCGTCCTCACCGAGCCCACCACCCGGCTGTCCGCCGCCGACTCCCGTCCCTTCTGGCGGGTACTGCGCAGCCTCCCCGTGCCCGTCCTCATCGCCACCACCTCGCCCCAGGAGGCCCGCAAAGCCGACCGGACCCTCCTGCTCACCGCCTTCAGCACGCCCTACGCCGCTTGACTTCACCACCCCGGAGGGCGGAGATCCGGGTGGCGCGGACGTACAGGGGAGCGAGGTCTCGGGGGTGGGTGTGAGGCGTCGGCCGGGTCGCGTACTCTGCGGAGTCCCTGTCGGCTGGGGATGGAGGTGGAGGGTGCAGCCGCGACTCCCGCGGGAATCAGTGATCGTCACGATGGTCGTCGGACTGTCGGCGGCCGCCACCGTCGGGCTGTTCGCCAATGGGGTGGTGGTCGCGTTCGGCTCCGGCCAGCCCTGGAAGTTCGTGATCGGGACGATGGCGGCGATGCTCGTCGTCGTGCTCCAAGGACGCCTGCTCTGGCAGTCGGCCTATCGCGAGATCAGCCGCGACAGCCGGATCTTCCTCGCGGTGATCGCCGTGGTCGTGTTCGCGCTGCCGTTGCTGCTGGGCGGCGCCTGGAACCAGGGGATGGCCGCCGTCGCGGGCATGATCGCCGTGACGCTGCCTGAACGCCTGTCGATCCCGCTGGTCGGGCTCGCCGCCGCCCTGACGGGAGTGATCAGCACCGCCACCGGGGCGCCCGGCCTCGAAGCGCTGTGGATCGCGCTGTCCCTGCCCGTGTACGGGCTGAGCGCCTACGCGACCGTCTGGCTCTGTCTGGCCGTCAAGGAGCTGCGCGACGCCCGCACCGAACTGGCCCGCCGGGCCGTGGGTGAGGAACGTCTCCGCTTCGCCCGCGACCTCCACGACGTGCTCGGCCACAGCCTCCAGGCGGTCGCGCTCCGCGCCGAGCTCGCCGAACGGCTGCTCGCCAAGGACCCCGACCGGGTCGCCAAGGAGCTGGAGGAGATCCAGCGGATGGCGCGCGGCGCCATCCAGGAGGTCCGTGACGTGGTCCGCGGCTACCGCGTCACCTCGCTGCGCACCGAACTGAACGGCGCGACGGCCGTGCTGCGCGCCGCCGGGATCACCTGCAGCACCCCGCAGATCCCCGACGATCTGCCCCGCCACGTCCACGACGCGCTCGGCTGGGTGGCGCGCGAGGCCGTCACCAACGTCCTGCGGCACAGCGGCGCCACCCGCTGCGAGCTCACCCTGACCGCCGATCCCGTCAACGCCGTCCTCACGATCGTCAACGACGGAGCCCGCCGCTCCGAAAGTCCCGGCCGCCGCGACAAGGTCGGGCGCGGGCTGCCCGAACCGTCCGCCGGCAGCGGTCTCACCGGGCTGCGGGAGCGGGTCGTGGCGGTCGGCGGCGAGCTCAGGGCCGCCGCCCTCGGCGACGGGGCCTTCGAGGTACGCGCGATCGTGCCGCTCTCCGGACTCCACCTATGATCACGCGGGAAGGGGAGTGAGCATGATCCGGGTGCTGCTGGCGGACGACCATCACATGGTGCGGGAGGCGCTGGCGCTGCTGCTGGGCACCGAGGACGGCATCGAGGTGATCGCCGACGTCGGCCGCGGTGACGAGGCCGTCGACCGGGCGATGGCCCTGCGTCCCGACGTGTGCGTCCTGGACATCGACATGCCGGGCCTCGACGGCCTCACCGCGGCCGAACGCCTGAACCGCTCGCTCCCGTCCTGCAAGGTCGTGATCGTCACCGGCCACGGCCGCCCCGGCAACCTGCGTCGCGCCATGGCGGCCGGTGTCCGCGGTTTCCTCGGCAAGGACACCCCCGGCTCCCGCCTCGCCGAAGTGATCAAACAGGTCCACGAAGGCGCCCGCTACATCGACCCCCAGCTCGCCGCCGACGCGCTGGCCGCCGAGGAGTGCCCGCTCACCCCCCGCGAGCTCGACGCCCTCCGCGCCGCGGCCGACGGCAGCCCCATCTCCCGTATCGCCCGCACCCTCAACCTCTCCGAAGGCACCGTCCGCAACTACCTGTCCGCCGCCGTCACCAAACTCAACACCACCAACCGCCACACCGCCGTCCAGGCCGCCCAATCCCGCGGCTGGCTCTGAACCAAATCCCAGTGCCCCCAAGCCGCGCCAAGCCCCCCACCCACCGAATCGGCGCTCACTGATCTGAACCAGAAGCCGAGCCGCCGGGTCTCGCACAAACCCCTCCGCGGCCTGCCAAGCCATCGCCATCCCACCCGTTCAGAGACCCAGGCGGAGGAGGTAGCCGAGTTCCAGGGGTGGCTTTCCCCGTGTGCATGCCCGGTCTGCACCGGAGGCTGGGCTGCTGCGGGGCTCGTCCAAGTCCTCTGCGGCTTGCACCTGTTCAGGGGCTGGGCGGGGGAGTTAGCCGAGCTCGATGGGTGGCTTCATCCCCGCGTGCTTTGACCAGTCTGAATCGCGGGCAGGGCTGCTGCGGGCTCGTGTAAGCCGTCTGCGGGCTACCGGGTGATTGTTGTTCGACCGGGTTCAGGGGCGGGGGAGCCAGGTGAATTCGGTGGGGAGGGTGGTTGGGGCTTGGGGGGTGTATTCGAGGGCTATGTGGGCGGGGTAGCCGAGGGTGGTGAGTTCGGAGAAGAGGGAGGGGAAGTCCAGGGTGCCGGTGCCGGGGTGGCCTCGGCCCGGGGTGTCGGCGATCTGGACGTGGCCGATGGAGGTGGCGTGGGTTTTGAGGACGGCTAGGAGGTCTTCGCCGTTGTTGGCCAGGTGGTAGGTGTCGAAGAGCAGTTTGATGTTGGGTTCGGCGGCGGCGGTGATGACGGCGACGCAGTCCGCGGCCGTCTCCAGCGGGTAGCGGCCGTTCAGGCCTCGGGACAGCGGTTCGAGGAGGACGGTGCCGCCGAAGCCGGCGACGGACCTGGCGGCCAGACGGAGATTGGCGAGGGCGACCACATCCTGCTCTGCGGCCGTGACGCCGTCGAGGCGATGGCCGTAGAGCGCGTTGAAGGAACGGGCTCCGGTCCGCTCGGCGATCCGCACCAGCGACTCGACGGCGCCCTCGAACTCGGTGACACGCGCCGGATCCGACAGGATGCCCCGCTCACCGGCCGGAAGGTCACCGGCGAAGAAGTTGAGCGCGACGAGCTGGACCCCGGCGTCGTCGAGGGACCGGCAGAACGCGTCGACCTCGGCGGCCGACGGCGTGGCCGTGGGAAACGGCCACCAGAACTCGACGGCGTCGAACCCCGCACGTCGCGCGGCCCGCGGGCGCTCCAACAGCGGCAGCTCGGCGAACAGGAGAGAGCAGTTGACCGCGAACCTCATCGTTTCCTTCCCTCGCTCATCCCACATCGTTCCTCGTCGGCCAGGACGCTGCTGAAAAGGCCCCTCAGGAGCCCGGATCGCCCCATCTTGCCGGTAAGTGTCAACCGCCATAGAGCGGGGCGAGCCGGTCCTGATCTTGCCTTCCAGCCGACTCCTAGGCGGCAGCAGCTAGGGAAATACCATCGCGTGTTCCGGAACGCCACCACGCAGCGGGGGCGGTGATCGGGACGGTCGCGGCGAGAACGCCCGCCGGAGCGGCCCTGGGTGTTTCCCGGGGCGGAACTGAGTAGTTCAGCGGATGTTCCGGACGGGGCGGCGCGGCAGGGTTGCCGGTATGAACGATCGCGGGCGGGCCGCCGCTCTCAGCCTGAAGCTCCTGCTCGGGGCGTTGCTCGTGCTCGCCGTCGCCTTTCCCGAGTGGGACCGGTTCGCCGACAAGGCGATGGGGGCGCGGGCCGTCGCCTATCCCGTCGCGGTGCTGCTGTTCCCGCTCTACTGGCGGTCGCGGCGGCGGGAACCGCTGCCCTGGGGGGTCGACGCCCTGTTCACGGCGCCGTTCGTCATCGACGTGGCGGGCAACGCCGCCGATCTTTACGACACGGTCGCCTGGTTCGACGACGCCTGCCACTTCGCCAACTGGGCCCTTCTGGCGGCCGCCGCCGGACTGCTGCTGCGCCGGACGTCCCTGCCGCGCTGGGCGATCGCGTTGAGCTGCGCCGGGATCGGCGCGATCACCGCGATCCTCTGGGAGCTCGCCGAGTACGGCGCGTTCATCCTCGACACCCCCGAATCCGTCTCGATCTACCGGGACACCCTGGGAGACCTCACCCTCGGCCTCCTCGGCGCGACCGTCGCCGGTCTCCTGCTCGCGCTGCTCCCACACCGCGCACCCGCACCCGACGTGCAGGTCTGGCCGCCGCTCCCCGCCCACCGGCCCCTGCGGATCGGCCGTCCCCGCAGTGACCGCGCCCTGAGCCGGACGGCGAAAGCCCGCCCCACCCACCGCTGAAACCGGCCGCCCGAAGACCGCCGCCGGCCCGGACGTCAGGTCGTGGTGGCGAGCGTCAGCGGGAGGACGGCGGTGGCACCGGCCCCGCGGAGCAGTTTGGCGGCCGCCGTGAGGGTCCAGCCGGTGTCGGTGAGATCGTCGACCAGGAGGACAGGGCCCTGAGGGGGCGTGAAGTCCAGGGTCAGGGAGTCCAGCACGGTGCGGAGCCGGTAGGCGCTGTTGTGCTGCGGCGGCGGGACGGGCCCCGCCGAGTGCAGGTCGCCGGGGTGCGGCAGCCGTCCGATCGCGGCCAGCCGCGCGGTCAGCGAAGCCACCAGCTCGGGGTGGGTGCGGCTGGCCACCGAGACCACCGCCACCGGCCGTTCCGCCCACCCCCACGAGGCCAGCAGCCGGACGACGGCAGCGAACATGTCGTCGGGAACCGGCTGGTCGGGCCCGGACAGGAGGGCCCGGAGCCGCGGCCCCCAGCCGATGTCGGTGAGCCGGCCGAGGGCCCGCCCCGGCTCGGCCTGCAGCGACGGGGCGATCCGCCCGGACAGCCCGATGTCGCCCTTCATCCCGGTCGGCCACATCTTCCGCGGCGCGAGATCGACCCCCGGCCGCTCCAGCCGGGTGCGGGCGTCGTTCAGTGAGCCCTCGGAGATCGTCGTCGGCCACGCGGCCCCCGTGCATACGTCGCACCGGCCGCACGGGACGGCCGCGTCGTCGTCCAGACAGCGCCGCAGATAGAGCATCCGGCAGTCGGAGGTCGTCTGGTAGTCCAGCATGGTTCGCTGCTCGTGGTCGCGCGCGGCCTTGACCCGCGCGTACCGCTCGGCGTCGTACGACCACGGTTCGCCGGTGGCGATCCAGCCGCCCTTGACCCGCTTCACCGCCCCGTCGACGTCCAGGACCTTGAGCATCATCTCCAGCCTGCTGCGCGACAGATCCACCATCGGCTCCAGCGCCCCCGTCGACAGCGGACGCTCACCGAGGGCCGCCAGCGTGGCTCTGACCACCGGTTCCGGCGGGAACGCCAGCGAGGCGAAGTACGCCCAGATGTCGCGGTCCTCGCTGCCCGGCAGCAGGATCACCTCGGCCCGCTCCACGCCGCGGCCCGCACGGCCGATCTGCTGGTAGTAGGCGACCGGCGAGTTCGGCGCGCCCAGATGGACGATGAACCCCAGGTCGGGCTTGTCGAAGCCCATGCCGAGCGCGCTGGTGGCGACCAGCGCCTTCAGCTTGTTGTCGAGCAGATCCTGCTCGGCCTGGAGCCGTTCGGCCTGCTCCGTCTGGCCCGAGTAGGAGGCGACGGCGAACCCGCGGTCGCGCAGCAGCGCCGCGACCTCCTGCGCGGCGGCGACCGTCAGCGTGTAGATGATCCCCGAGCCGGGCAGCTCCTCCAGCCGTTCGGCCAGCCACGCCAGCCGCTGCGACGGGGTCGGCAGCCGGACCACCGCGAGCCGCAGCGAGTCGCGCTCCAGGGTGCCGCGCAGGACCAGGGTGTCGTCGCCGAGCTGCTCCGCGACGTCCGCCGTGACGCGCGCGTTGGCGGTGGCCGTCGTCGCCAACACCGGGATCCCGGCGGGCAGCTCGGCGAACAGGGTGCGCAGCCGCCGGTAGTCGGGCCGGAAGTCGTGGCCCCAGTCGGAGATGCAGTGCGCCTCGTCGACCACGACCAGCCCCGCCGAACCGGCCAGCGCGGGCAGCACCTCGTCACGGAACTCGGGGTTGTTGAGCCGCTCGGGGCTGACCAGCAGCACGTCGACCGCGCCCGAGGCGACCTCGCCGTAGACCGCACGCCAGTCGTCGGGATTGGCGGAGTTGATCGTGCGGGCCCTGATCCCGGCACGCTCCGCGGCGGCGATCTGGTTGCGCATCAGCGCCAGCAGCGGCGAGACGATCACCGTGGGGCCGGCGCCGCGCGCCCGCAGCAGGGACGTCGCGACGAAGTACACCGCCGACTTGCCCCAGCCGGTGCGCTGCACCACCAGCGCGCGCCGGTGCCCGACGACCAGCGCCTCGATCGCCGTCCACTGATCCTCGCGCAGCCGGGCGTGCTCACCGGCGAGGGCCCGCAGGCACCGTTCCGCTTCCTCCCGCAACTCCATGCCCCATGCCTACCACTCGCCACCCACATTCCCGTGCGGCTTGTCAGTGCCGAGTGGTAGGACAGTCCCGACAAATCCCAGAGAGGTCAGCCGATGCCGTACCAGCACGTCAGCGAGTTCGCCGGGCTCCCGGTGGTCGATGTCACCGAGGACACCGACCTCACCGGGCTGCCGAGTCCCGAAAGTGTGGCCTGGCGGCTACGGATCGACGACTACGTCGAGGACTTCGACGCCTTCAACGAGCTGTTCACCGCCTTCGTCGACGCCGTCGACACGACCAAGATCCCGGCGCTGCTCTTCGGCAACTGGGGGGCGAGCTACGAGGTCAACGCCGCCCAGCCGATGACCCTGCTCGTCGACGCCAAGGAGAAGTTCCCCGCGCTGCGCGGCCTGTTCTGGGCCGAGATCCTCGGCGAGGAATCGGAGATCAGCTGGATCGAGCAGACCGATCTGACCCCGCTGTTCACCGCGTTCCCCGGGCTGGAGACCGTCACGATCCGCGGCGGCAGCGGGCTGGTCCTGCAGCCGCTGGCCACGCCCAACCTGCGGGAGCTGCGGTTCGAGACCGGCGGGCTGCCCGCCACGGTCGTCCGGGCCGTCGGGGCGAGCGACCTGCCGGCGCTGGAGCACCTGGAGCTGTGGCTGGGCGTCGACGACTACGGCGGCGACGCGACCGTCGCCGACCTCGCCCCGATCCTGGCGGGGGAGCGCCTGCCCAAGCTGCGCCACCTCGGCCTCCAGGACTCCCTCCAGCAGGACGCGATCGCCGCGGCCGTCGCGTCGGCGCCGGTCGTCGCCCGGCTGTCCACCCTCGATCTGTCGATGGGCGTGCTCACCGACGAGGGCGCCGAAGCGCTCCTGTCGGGGCAGCCGCTCGGCCATCTGAAGGCGCTCGACCTCAGCCACCACTACCTTTCGGAGGAGATGACCGAGCGGATCGTCGCGGCGCTGCCAGGCGTCGAGGTCGACCTCGGCGACAAGCAGCGCGAGGACGACGACTGGCGCTACGTGGCCGTCGCCGAGTGACGAGGTTCACGGTCGTCGGGACTCCCCGGGAGCGCCGGACGGTTCTGTTCGCGGCGGCCTGCGCCGCGCAAGGGTTGCCCGCGCCCCGGGTGCTGCCCTGGCGCGACGTGCTGTGCGGCGCGCCCCTCGAGGTGGACGGGCCGCTGCGGATCGACTCGCCGGGCGAGGACCCCGCCGTCGACGCGCTGCTGCGGGGCCCCGGCGATCCGGCCAGGGTCGGCGGCGGCGCGCTCTGGTATGCCCGGTTCGTGCACGGGCTGGAGCGGCTGCGCCCGTACGCCCCGCACGTCGACGACATCGCCGTGATGTTCGACAAGCGGCTCACCCATCTCCGGCTGAGCGCGGCGGGCGTCCCGGTGCCCGTCGCGCTGCCCGCGGCCGGCTCCTACCGGGAGCTGAGGGAGTGGATGGCCGAGACACGGTCACCGCGCGTGTTCGTGAAGCCCCCGCACGGGTCTTCGGCGTCCGGGGTGGTGGCGTTGCAGACGGCGCCCGGCCGGATCAAGGCCGTGACCTCGGCGGTCCCGGCCGGTGACGGCTGGCGGAACTCGCTGCGGGTCCGCGCCTACGAGAGCGAGGAGGAGGTGGCGCGGCTGATCGACGCCCTCGCCCCGGACGGACTGCACGTCGAACGCTGGTTCCCCAAGGCGGCGCTCGACGGCCGGGTGCTCGACCTGCGGGTCGTGGTGATCGGCGGACGCGCCACCCACGCCGTGGTCCGCTCCAGCACCGTCCCGATGACCAATCTGCACCTCGGCGGGGTCCGCGGTGATCTCGACGCCGTCCGGCGGCTCGTCGACTGGGAGGCGGCCCTGGAGCTGTGCGAACGGGCCGCGGCCTGCTTCCCCGACAGCCCGATGGCCGGGATCGACCTGCTGGTCGGGATCGGCGGGAAGCGGCTGGCCGTCGGCGAGGTCAACGCGTTCGGCGACCTGCTGCCCGGTCTGACCGGGTTCGCCGGTTCGGCGGCCGAAGGCGTCGACACCTACACTGCCCAGGTCAGAGCGGCTCTGGGGGATCTGTCTTGTACGACATGAACGCGATCGTGGGCACCCACGACCTGCTGCTGATCACGCTCGACACGCTCCGCTACGACGTGGCCGTCGAACAGGCCGCCGCGGGCAACACCCCCGAGCTGGCGAGCCGTTTCACCTGGCAGAAGCGGCACACGCCCGGCAGCTTCACCTACGCCTCCCATCTGGCGATGCTCGGCGGGTTCCTGCCGACCCCGGCCGAGCCGGGCCCGCATCCCCGGCTGTTCGCCGCCGCGTTCCCCGGCAGCGAGACCACCAGCCCGTCCACCTGGACCTACGACGCCCCCGACCTGCCCGCGGGGCTCGCCGCCGCCGGCTACCACACGGTCTGCGTTGGGGGAGTGGGCTTCTTCAACGGGCTGACGGCGCTGGGCTCCGTGCTGCCGTCGATGTTCGCCGAGTCGCACTGGGAGCCCGGGTTCGGGGTGACGGCCCGCGACGGCCTCGACGCGCAGACCGACCGGATCGAGAAGATCGTCGCCGCCGCTGACCGGCCGCTGTTCCTGCTGCTCAACGTGGCCTCGCTGCACCAGCCGAACCACTTCTACCTGCCCGGCGCGTCCGGCGACACCCGCGACACCCACGCCGCCGCCCTCCGCTACGTCGACTCCCGGCTCGGCCGGCTGTTCGCCGCGCTCCGGCGCCCCACCTTCGTGATCGTCTGCTCCGATCACGGCACCGCCTACGGCGAGGACGGGCATACCGGGCACCGGATCGGCCACGAGGTCGTCTGGACCGTTCCCTACGGAGAGTTCGTCATCTCATGAAGCCTTATCAGGGATACGTCTACGCCTATCCGCACAAGACCGCATACCGCCCGCTCGTCCCCGAGCCGTCCCTGCGCGACGCCTGGCACGCCGAGGACCGCTCGGCGCTCTTCCTCTACCTGCACATCCCGTTCTGCGAGATCCGCTGCGGCTTCTGCAACCTGTTCACCAGGCTCGGCGCCGGAACCGACCTGACCGGCGCCTACCTGGACGCCCTCGACCGGCAGGCCACCGCCGTCCTCGACGCGCTCGGCGACTTCCGCTGCGCCACCGCCGCGTTCGGCGGCGGCACCCCCACCTATCTGACCGCCGCCGAACTGGAACGGCTGTGCGGGATCGCCGGCCGGTTCGCCACCGGAGTGCCGCTGGGCGTCGAGACGTCACCGGGCACCGCCACCCGCGACCGGCTCCAGGTGCTCCGCGACCACGGCGCCACCCGGATCTCCATCGGCGTGCAGAGCTTCGTCGACGCCGAGGCGCGGGCCGCCGTCCGCCCGCAGAAGCCCGCCGAGGTCGCCGCCGCCCTCGACACGATCCGCTCGGTCGGCTTCCCCGCGCTCAACATCGACCTGATCTACGGGATCGACGGGCAGACCCGCGCGTCCTGGCTGCACTCGATCGACCGGGCGCTGGAATGGCGGCCCGAGGAGCTGTACCTGTACCCGCTGTACGTCCGGCCGCTGACCGGGCTCGGCAGGAGGGGCCGCGACTGGGACGACCAGCGCCTCGACCTGTACCGGGCGGGCCGCGACCATCTGCTGGCCCACGGGTACGAACAGGTGTCGATGCGGATGTTCCGGCTGCCGGGTGGCGGCGGCACGACCGAGTACTGCTGCCAGGAGGACGGCATGGTCGGGCTCGGCTGCGGCGCCCGCTCCTACACCTCCGAGCTGCACTACTCCTTCGAGTACGCCGTCCACGAGACGGCCGTGCGCGGCATCATCGACGACTACGTCGCCACCGGGGACTTCTCCACCGCGAAGGTCGGCTTCACCCTCGACGACGCCGAACGCCGGCGGCGGCATCTGATCCAGTCGCTGCTCCAGGTGTCCGGCGTGGACCGGGCGGCCTACAAGGCGCGCTTCGGCTCCGACGTCCTCGACGACTTCGACCTGACCGGGTTCGCCCACTGGCTGACCGTGGGGGAGGAGACCGTCACCCTGACGTCCGAGGGGCTCGCCCACTCCGACGCGATCGGCCCCGCCCTGTTCTCCCCGCCCGTCCAGGCGCTGATGGACTCCTACGAGGCCCGCTGATGCTCACGATCCTCTACCGGGGGCCGCTCGCGAGCTGCGACTACGACTGCGCCTACTGCCCGTTCGCCAAACGGCGCGACACCCCCGCGCAGCTCCGCGCCGACCGGGCGGCGCTGGAACGGTTCGTCACCTGGGCGTCAGAGCAGCCTTTCGAACTGGCGATCCTTTTCACGCCGTGGGGTGAGGGCCTGGTCCGCTCCTGGTACCGGGACGCGCTGGTGCGGCTCAGCCTGCTGCCGCACGTCCGGCGGGTCGCGATCCAGACCAACCTCAGCCACCGGACGTCCTGGACGGAGGCCGCCGACCCCGCCAAGCTCGCCCTCTGGACGACCTACCATCCCGACCAGGTGCCCTACGAGCGGTTCCTGGCCAAATCCCGCGATCTGACGGCGCGCGGGATCCGGCACAGCGTGGGCGTCGTCGGGTTCCCCGAGCATCTGGGCTCGGCCCGCCGGCTCCGCGCCGACCTCGACCCCGGCACCTACTTGTGGGTCAACGCCGCCGAAGGCCGCACCTACACCGACGCCGAGGCCGCCGACTGGACGGCGCTCGACCCGCTGTTCCCCTACAGCCGCCACCCTCACGCCAGCCGGGGCAACCCGTGCGGCACCGGCGAGGACGTCGTCTCCGTGGACGGCGACGGCACGGTGCGGCGCTGCCATTTCGTGCCGACCGTGCTGGGGAATCTGTACGACGGCTCCTACCGGGCCGCGCTGGGGCCGCGGCCCTGCCCGAAGGCCGCCTGCGACTGCCATATCGGCTACGTTCATCTGCGGACGCTGCCGCTGGCCGCGGTGTTCGGCCCCGGGATCCTCGAACGCGTCCCCGTCCTCCTCACCTAAGGGTCCCCATGTGGAACGAGATCGCGAAGCTGCACGCCTACCACGGCCATGTCTCCGTCGACCTGCAGATGCTGAAGCTGTCGGAGGAGGTCGGCGAGGCCGCGGAAGCCTACATCGGGATGATCGGCGCCAACCGCCGCAAGGGCGTCCACCGCACCCGTGCGGACGTGCTCGCCGAACTCTCCGACGTGATCATCACGGCGGCGGTGGCGATGTCCCGGCTCACCGAGGGCGACCAGGACGCCGCCGCGGCGGCCTTCGAGGAGCGGCTGGCGCGCGTGCTGTCGCGGCTCAGCTGAGCGCGGCGGCGGACGGGACGACGACCCCGTAGAGATCGGCGATCGTCGCGAGCGCGCCGTGGTGGATCTGCTCTCACCTCCCGGCTCACCGTCACCGACCTGGCCGAACACGCCCATGTCAGCGACCGGCAGCTCACCCGCATCTTCAAGACGGAACTCGGGACGACCCCGGCCGCCTACATCGAGTCCGCTCGCGTCGAGGTGGCCCGCCACCACCTCGAATCCACCGACGCGACCCTCGACCGTGTCGCCACCCTGTCGGGTTTCGCCACCACCGACACCCTGGTCCGCGCTTTCCGCCGCACCCTCAACACCACTCCCACCGACTACCGGACCCGCTTCCGCTCCACACCCTGAAAGCAGCGGGCCCGCCGGTGCGGTGTCAGGCGGAGCGCAGGAGCGCGAGTGCTTCGGCGGCGGTGAGCGGTCCGGCGGTCGTCAGTGAGAGGTTCCCGAGGGATGCCTGGTGGATCTCCTCGGCGGCGGCCGCGACGCAGTCCGAGATCGGGTGGACGGTGAACCCGAGGTCGGTGCCGTGGCGGGCGGTCTGCTCCACGGTCAGGTTCGTGGCAACGCCCGTCACGAACAGCGTGGTGATGCCGCGTTCCCCGAGCAGCTCCGGCAGTCCGTTCCCCGCCAGCCCGGACAGCCGCTGGTTGTCCACGACCAGGTCCCCGCCGCCCAGCGGCAGCATCTCGGGGATGAGCGCAGCCCCATGCCCGTCGGGCCGGAACGCCTCCTGCGCGTCACCGACGGCGTTCATGAACCCGGTGTTCCGGACCAGCCCGCCCTCACCTTCCGGCACCGTGAACCGCGTGAACAGGACCGGCACCCCCAATCCCCGCACGGCCTCATGAAACTCCGCCGCCCGCCCCACCACCCCGCTCTTCGCCACGGGCTCCGCGAGCATCGCCCCGAAGAACCCCTCCTCCTTGATCACGTTGACCTGCCAATGCAACGCCAACACCGCCACCGACCCCACAGTTCTCCTCATCCCCCGATCCTCCCCGACCCCGCACCGTCCTCCCACCGCCGATCCGGGCTCGACGCCGCGCCGACCGCTTCCGCCCGGCGATCGATTCGTGGGGATGCCTGTCATGAGCAGGGCGGCGACCCCGCGCCTCGACTCGGGCAGGCCGGTTCCGGCCTGGCCGGCGGGCGGGTCAGGTTTCTTTCTGGGGGTGGTAGGCGGATTCGGGGAGGTTGAAAGTCCAGGCGACGCCTTCGCGGGCGGTGCGGGTGGTGGGAGGGACCCGGAGGTAGTAGGTGCGGGTGGTGCCGTCGGGTTCGGGGGTGCTGTTGAGGACCTCGACCATGACGACGGGCTCGTCGTCGGGGACGGGGATCGACCAGAGGGTGCCGGTGGCGTCGCGGTGGAGGGGCTCGGCGCCCGTTTCGGTGAGGTAGCGGTCGTAGCCGAAATGCTCCAGCATGACGCGGCGGAGCTCGGCGTTCTCCTCGGTGCGGATGTCGTCGACGGTCAGATGCGTGAGGGTCGCGATGAAGTCGGGCGGGATGGGCATACCGCGCCAGGCGTGCACGGCGAAACCGTCGGGGTAGGCGAGAGCGGGGCCGTCACCGCGGTGCAGGCGGCCCGGCTCGTCGCGGTGCAGCTCGGTGGGGCGTTCGCTGAGGATCACCAGGTTCTCGTACGGCCACCACCAGCCCGCCGACGCCGCCACCTCGGCCAGCCCGTGCAGCGGGCCCAGCCGGCCCAGCTCGGCGAACAGCTCCAGCCAGGGGACGTCGTGCTGGCCGAGCACCGCGTCGAGGGTCGCGCCGCGGACGAGACCGCCGA
>NZ_BAAGZI010000093.1:0-17856 GCF_054778695.1 Actinocorallia lasiicapitis | reverse complement strand
CGACCCCGCCGACCTGCTCCGCGACGGCGGCCCCGCGGCCGTCCGCGACGCCCTGGAGCAGGAGATCCCCCTCGCCGACCTGGTCGTCGACGCCTCGATCGACCGCCACCATCTCCGCTTCGTCGAGGGCAGGATCGCCGCCCCCCACGCCGCCGCCCGGGAGATCTCGCGGCTCCGTCCCGCCGAGGTGGCCCGCCAGGTCGCCCGCACCGCCGCCCGGCTCGGGCTCGACGCCGAGGACGTCACCGCCTACCTGGTCGCCGAATTGAGTACCCGGATGAGTACTTCGACTCAAGCCCCGCACCCCGGGAAAAGTGCACGATTACCGCATGACGAACACCCCGCCGAACGGCTCCGCCAACGCCTTCTTCCTGCAGTCAGCGATCTCGTTCCTGGTCTCCTTCGCGGCCGTCGGGATCGGCATCGCGATGCTCCCCGTCGACATCTGGGTCCGTGGCTTCCTCGGCATCGGCTCCCTGTACGTCGTCACCTCGACGTTCACCCTCGCCAAGTGCGTCCGCGACCGCCAGGAGGCCGCGGCCCGCGAGGCCGCTCCCGCGAACGGCCCCTACTACGCGGGTTGAGAGCTCACCGGATGGTGCGCCCGGCCGGTGCCCGCGCACATCCGGCACGGCTCGTCGACCCGGATCCAGCCGATCACCCCGTCGGCCTCGGGGTGCGGCATCTCCGGACGCCACCAGCCCGTACCGGTGCAGAACCGGCAGTCCACGCCGACCCTGTCGCACCACACGCAGGGCGACTCACCGCACCTGGCGTTCACCTGCACAGTCCCCCACCCCCGCACACATGGCAGTCCTCGACGCTGTCCTCCCAGGTCACCGACCCGTCCTCGGCCTTACGCGGACGCTGGTAGGTGACCTGACCCGTGCCCGCGCAGTGCCCGCACGGCGGCGGTTCGCGCTCGTCCACGCTCAGCTTGTACCCGCGTCCACCCGGTGTCCACCGTCCCGGCGCCGTGCTGGGAGAATGTCTCATCGTGTATGAACTGCTGTTCTCCCTGGTGCTGAAGCGGACCGACGCCGAGCGGGTCCACCATCTGACGATCCGGGCGCTGCGCGCCGTGCAGGCGGTGCCGGGGCTGACCGCGCTGATGCGCTGGCTCCTCGGCCCGAAGGGCGCGCCGGTGCACGCGCTCGGCCTGGTCTTCCCCGGTCCGCTGGGACTGGCGGCCGGGTTCGACAAGGACGCCGTCGCCTATGAGGCGCTCGCCGCGTTCGGGTTCGGCCATGTCGAGATCGGCACCGTCACCGGTGAGGCGCAGCCGGGCAATCCGCGCAAGCGGCTGTTCCGGCTGATTCCCGACCGTGCCGTCATCAACCGGATGGGCTTCAACAACGGCGGTGCGGCCGCCGCGGCGCCCCGGCTGCGCAAGCCGCGCAGCGTGATCGTCGGGGTGAACATCGGCAAGACCAAGGTGGTGCCGGAGGCCGAGGCGGCCGCCGACTATGTGAAGTCGACGGAGCTGCTGTCCCCGCTGGCCGACTATCTGGTCGTCAATGTCAGCTCGCCGAACACGCCGGGGCTGCGCGACCTCCAGGCCGTGGAGCATCTGCGGCCGCTGCTGCGGGCCGTCCAGGACGCGAAGGGCGCGACCCCCCTGCTGGTGAAGATCGCCCCCGATCTGGCCGACGACGATGTGGACGCCGTCGCCGATCTCGCCCTGGAGCTGGGCCTGGACGGCATCATCGCGACCAACACCACGATCTCCCGGGACGGCCTGACGGGCGATCCCGAGATCGTCAAGGAGACCGGCGGCCTGTCGGGAGCCCCCCTCAAGGCCCGCTCCCTCGAAGTGCTGAAGCGTCTCAAGGCCAGGACGGGCGACCGGCTCGTCCTGGTCTCGGTGGGCGGGATCGAGTCGGCCGCGGACGTCCGGGAACGGCTCGCCGCAGGCGCGACCCTCTGCCAGGGCTACACCGGCATGATCTACGGCGGCCCGCTCTGGGCGTACCGGATCAACCGCGAGCTGGCGCGCGGCTGATCACCAGGCGGCGGGCTGCACCCGTCCGTCGGGGGCGCGCAGGCTCGCGAGCTGCGGGATCAGCCGGAAGACGCGCAGGTTCCGGCCGGACCGCAGCGCGTACCGGTCGTAGACCGGCCAGACACTGAGCAGCCGCGGCCACACATAGGCCCGTTCGGGATCTTCGAGCAGCCGTGCGACGACCGGGATCTCATAGCCCCGGTAGAAGACGGTGGCGTGCGGCCGCCGCAGCAGGCTGATCGACCAGTTGGGGTGCTCTTCGCGCCCCCAGTTGGAGCCGACCACGAGGAAGCTGCCGTCGGGTTCGGGCAGGCAGGTCATCGGCGCGAGCCGCTGCCGTCCGGTCCTGTGCCCCGTGGTGATCAGCAGGAGGGTCGGGACGAGGGTCCTGGACATCAGCAGCCGGCCGCCGCTCAGCCGGTGCACGGCCTTGTCCATCCGCGGCACCAGGGTCGGGCCGACGGCCGCGAAGGCGCCGGTGCCGGCGAGCCACTGGAAGAAGGGTCGCAGGACCAGCGCGAAAGGCCAGAACATCCACCGGAAGGGCGCCGTGTACCAGGCCCTCTCGTCCCACGGGGATGGTGGGGCTTCCTGCTGCGCACTCATAGCGCTCCTCACCGCTAGCACCTGGCGGGGAACGCTATGCCACTTATGTCGTGAATCACTATGTATCCGGCCACATGCGGACTTAACGGAACGCTACAAATCCGGCACGCAAGTGAACCGTCACGGTAGGTCGTCCACCACGGCGCCTTCGGTGACCAGGAAGAAACCATCGGCGATCAGCTCGGGCAGGACCCCCGCGGCGTGCGCCCGGACGTCCTCCTCGTCGTGCTCGGTGAGCTGCGCGATCGCCCCCAGCAGCGGCGACAGCGGCAGCGTGCCGTCACAGACCCCGGCGAGCGCCGCCTCGACCGTGTTGACGGCCGTCGCCCGCCGCAGCCCCGACGTCTGCCGCAGCACGATCCGTTCGGGATCCTCCGCCCCGGGACGTCCGATCTGCTCCTGGACGACCCCCCGCGCCCTGGCCAGATACTCGAACGGCCGGTCCGCCGCCGCGATCCCGTCCATGACGTCCGCGACATACCCCCCGACCGGCTGGTCCACCTGGTGCCGCAGCTCCTCGACCCGCACCGAACCGCCGCCCTGCCGCAGGCTGATCCAGCCGAACCCGATCCCGACGACCTTCCGCTCCTCGAAGTAGCCGAGCCACTCGGCGTACCGCGCCCGGTACTCCGGCGTGCCCGCCTCACACGAGTCCCGCAGCCACAGCTCGGCGTACTCGGCCGGATCCTGGACGTCCCGCTGCACCACCCACCCGTCGCACCCGTCGATCCAGGAGCCGACCCGCTCCTCCCACGGCTCGCCCTCGACGTGCAGCCAGTTGGCGAGCAGCTGGCACCAGCCGCCGTCGGTCAGATGGGCGGGCGCCTGCTCGACGAGCCGGCGGCACACGTCGTCGCCCGCCATCCCCGATTCCCGGTATTCGAACCGTCCCGACGGGGAGATCACGAACGGCGGGTTGGCGACGATCAGGTCGTACCGCTCCGGGACGGGCTCGAACAGCGACCCCTGCCGCAGCTCCCCCGCCACCTCGGAGAGCGCGAAACTCAGCCGCGCCAGCTCCAGGGCGCGCGCGTTGGTGTCGGTGGCGACGATCCGCGCCGCCCGGTCGGCCAGCAGCAGCGCCTGCACCCCCGACCCCGTCCCGAGGTCCAGCGCGCTCCCGACCGGCCGGTCGACGACCAGCCGCGCCAGGTTGTAGGACGCTCCGCCGACCCCCACCACATGATCGACCCGGACGTCGCCGTCGCCGGGCCGCACCTTCAGATCCGACACCGCGTACCTGGTCGGCCCCGACCACTCCAGCGGCTCGACGTGCAGCAGCGGCCGCAGCTCGGCGCCGTCACGGGCCGCGAACCCCGCCGCGACCAGCTCCGCCACGGGCAGCCCCGCCGCGGGGACGGGCACCTGCAGCCAGAACAGCCTGGTCAGCACGGACAGCGGCGACCCGTCGGCGGTGGCGCGCAGCGCCGGAACGATCTCGTCGCGGGCGAGCGCACCGCCGGCCACCGGGCCGAGGAGGTCCCTGACCCCGTCGACGGTGTATCCGGCCTGGTCGAAGCATGAGCGGATGGTCTTGAGCACCGCCCCATCTTGCCCGAACCCCCGACCGGACTCGCGACGGGTGACGGACGTCGCATACCGTGTGCGACGTGAATCTCCGCAAAAAGGTGGCTCTGGTCTGCGCTGCGGGTTCCGCGCTCGTGCTCGCCCCGTCCGCGTGGACCTGGGGCAGCACCGTGAGCCACCGCACGAGCCTCGACGATGTCCCGGTCACCGACGTGGCGCTGGTGCTCGGTGCGGGCATCCACCCCGACGGCACCCCCACCCGCTTCCTCGCCGGACGCCTCGACGTCGCCCTCGCGCTCTACCGGGACGGCAAGGTCAAGGCGATCCTGGTCAGCGGCGACAACGGCCACGCGGACTACGACGAGCCCGAATCCATGCGGGACTACCTGGTCGCGCACGGCGTGCCCACGGCGAAGATCGCGCTGGACTACGCCGGATTCGACACCTGGGACTCCTGCGTCCGCGCCAAGAAGATCTTCGGCGTGGACCGGCTGACGGTCGTCACCCAGAACTTCCATCTGCCGCGCGCGGTGGCCCTCTGCCGGCGGGCCGGGATCGACGCCTGGGGCGTCGGCCACGACAGCAGGCCGATCGACGGGATCGCCACGACGATCAGCTATCTCCGGGAGGTTCCGGCGACGCTGAAAGCCTCGGGCGACATCCTGTTCGCGACCGACCCGCACTTCCTGGGCCCCCGCGAGGACGGGATCGACAAGGCCCTCAAGTGAGGGTTTGAAAGAGACAACAAGGCCACTGCCGTGGCTAACCGGCAGTGGCCTTGGATGTCATCGTGAGTTGCCGTCGCCTGGCTGGTACTCGGCGAAATCGGCGTATTTGTCGATGAGCTCGTCGTCGTATTCGTCGCTCTCGTCGACTTCCACGACGGGAGTCGCCGAAGGCACTCCCAGCTCTTCGGAAAGGCGGTCGAAGTCCGCGTGGCCGCTGTTGTACTTCAGCTGGCGAGCGACCTTAACCTGCTTGGCCTTTGCTCGGCCTCGCCCCATTGGCTCGACCCCCTTGATGGTCAGGGCTTCTACTGGCCCCATCGCTACGCTTATCGCATACGCGCTGACACGTCTGAGCCGTGCGTCAGCTACGGGTACAACCGTACCCGTTTTACGCGCGGCTCGGTACGTGTCTACGCGGTGGCGCCTCGCTTAGCCGTGGTGCTGCTCAGTGTAGTGGGTTTCGATTACCGCCCTGACCTGGGGCTTTAGGACTCGGAGTGAGGTAGGGGCCACCCAGAGTTAGTTCCGCCAAATCCCCCGGAGCCGACCGACCTCGGACATTCGGCGCTCGGCGAGCCGGTCGGCGGCCACCGCGGGGGGCACGCCCTCCTCGTCGGCGAGAACGAAGATCTTCTTGGTGGTCTCGAAGATCCCCGAGGCCCGTTCGCGGGCGCGGTCCATCGAGAAACCCCTGATCTCGTCGGCGACCTGGATCACACCGCCGGCGTTGACCACATAGTCGGGCGCGTACAGCACGCCCCGCTCGGCGAGGACCTTCTCCACACCCGCGTGGGCGAGCTGGTTGTTGGCCGCACCGCACACGATCTTGGCGGTGAGGGTGCCGGCGACCTCGTCGTTCAGCGCCTGGCCGAGAGCGCACGGCGCGTAGACGTCGAGATCGGAGGCGAGCAGTTCGGTGGTGTCGGCGACCACGGTGACGCCCGGGTGCCGCAGCTTGACCGCGTTGGTGGCGTGCTCGCTGACGTCGCAGACCACGACCTCGGCGCCGTCCTCGATCAGCAGATCGACCAGCCGGTGCCCGACCTTGCCGACCCCCTCGACCCCGACCCGCCTGCCGTGCAGGGTCGGGACGCCCCAGGTGTGCTTGGCCGCCGCCCGCATCCCCTGGAAGACCCCGAACGAGGTGAGGATCGAGGAGTCGCCCGCACCGCCGTTGGCCTCGGTGCGCCCGGTCACGAAGGTGGACTCGCGGGCCACGTCGTCCATGTCGCGCGGGAAGGTGCCCACGTCGCAGGCGGTGTAGTAGCGCCCGCCGAGCGAGGAGATGAACCGGCCGTAGGCGCGGAACAGGACTTCGGACTTGTCGCGGTGCGGATCCCCGATGATCACGGCCTTGCCGCCGCCGAGGTCGAGCCCCGCCATGGCGTTCTTGTAGGCCATCCCCTTGGACAGGTTGAGCACGTCCTCGAGGGCCGCCTCTTCTGACGCGTACGGGTAGAAACGGGTGCCGCCGAGCGCCGGGCCGAGCGCGGTGGAATAGATCGCGATGATCGCGCGCAGGCCGCTCGCCTCGTCCTGGCAGAAGACGACCTGCTCGTGCCCCTGGAAAACGGTCACCAGAACAGCCTATGCCCGTCGTGGACGCAGTTGCGCCGATCTGGAATCACAACGATGGGATTTCGATGCCTCCGCGCAGGTCGGAGCCGTGTCACGATGCGTCACGTGCTCCCCTACACCGCGTACTTGAGGGTCTATGAGCCCCTTGAGGCCTTCCCCGAACCGGAGCGGGCGTGGTGGCGGGCGTACGTCCGGTCGAAGGCGCGGCCCCGCCGGGCGCAGGCGCTCCAGGCAGAGCAGCACGAGTCGCTGCGGGCGCTGATCGTCGAGACGGACGACACGGCACCTGAGGGGCTGGAGAGCCTGCACGAGAGCCAGAACGCCTATCTACGGCGTTTCTCCGGCAAGACCTACATTTGCCCGTGGCAGCGCCGTCTGCGCTCCTGGGCGGCTTTCAGCGCCGCGCAGGGCCTGCCGGTGGACGTCATGGACGGCCGGCGGTACATCCGGGAGAGCACCTGGCACGTCCCGCCGGACTGGTTCGTCCCGTTCGTCCGGGACGAACGGTGGATCTCCCTGACCGCCCCGCGCTCCCTCACCTATGTGACGACCCTGGGCCAGGCCCTGCCGCGACTGGAGCGGGCACAGAGCGTCAAGAGGCAGGTGGATAGTCAGATCTCACCCTTCGGTGAGGTGCGCGAGCTGGCCAAGGCTCTGTCCCGGTTCCACCCGGACGCCCTCGTCGAGCTTGACTACGGCGGCCTCGTGCACCTCATGGGCGATCCGGCGCTCTCGTCCGACGACTCGGTCGGTGAGACGGATGTGGCCCTGAGGGCACTGGAGAACGGCGAGATCGAACTGGCGGTCGCGATGCGGTCGCGGCTCGCCGAGCGTTGGCGAACGATCCGGGCGATCCAGAGCGCCAACTAACAACCCAGGGCAAAGGGGAAGTAAAAACCCCTGCTCAGAGCGCTGAGTGACGATCCTTCACGGAGCGCCCCGGACAAACTCCCGCAGAAAGTTCTCGATTCCGCACGCCATGGCACCATACGTGTCGCTAGAATCACGCAGCGTAACCCAGTCATCACGAACACGCAGATTTGAGCCAGGGACTTGCTTACTGCGCTGAGTGATGGCAAGGTTACACCTTGTGATGTCATAGTGGCTCGTTCCGGGCTATAGAGGACATCGGTAACCCCGCGCGAATCCATACATCGCAGGATCGGCTGTCAGACGGTCCACGGAGGAGAGGCCGCACACATGTCAGCACGTACACCAGAAGCAGAGCCCTTGCTGACCCCGGCAGAGGTGGCGACGATGTTCCGCGTCGACCCCAAGACGGTCACGCGGTGGGCGAAGGCCGGCAAGCTGACGTCCATCCGGACCCTGGGTGGGCACCGGCGCTACCGCGAGGCCGAGGTCCGCGCGCTGCTCGCGGGGATTCCGCAGCAGCGCTCGGAGTAGCGCCGCCCCCGGCTACAGGGGGGACGTCGCGGGCCCGTGTTCGGCTGCCCTGCACGCAACGCAGGGCATCCGAACACGGGCTCGCGCAGGAGCATGATCCGGCCGTCGGCCGCCTTTCGGGGGCGTCGACGGCCGCACTCATTTCCGGACATGCTCCCAGATCAGAGCTCCCGGATTCAGAGCTCCTGCGCCGCCATCCGGTTGAAGACCTCCATGACGGCCGGATCCCGCTGGGCCGCGTTGTAGATCAACACGATGTTCTGGTCGACCAGCAGGGATTCGAGCTGGTCGCGCGGAAGGTCACGGTGCTCCAGCCAGTCGAGCGCCGCCGTCTCCACCCCCGCCATCCACGAGCGGAGCGTGATCCGCAGGATCGGCGACGGCTCGGCCAGCCCCATCTCCTTGAGGATCCGGTCGAGCAGGATCGCCCGGACGCTCTCCACGATCTCGCCGAGCTCACCCGACCTGCTGGCGGGACCGCCGCGCAGCATGGCCAGATAGCCGGGCGCGTGATCCTCCACGAAGTCGAAGTAGCGCCTGAGCGAGATCGCCAGCCGCTCCAGCGGGCCGCCCTCGCTCGGCGGCGTGAGCAGATCACCGAGCTGGGTGGCCGCGCTGCGCAGGGCCGCCACGTAGAGCTCCTGCTTGCCGCCGAAGTAGTGGTAGACGAGCGCACGCGAGGCACCGGCCGCCGCGGCGACGTCGTCGATGGAGATCTCTTCCGGCGGGCGCCGCGAGAACAGTTCGAGGGCGGCCGCGATGAGCTCGTCGCGGCGTTCGTCGACGCTGAGCCGCCTTCTGCCCCGTCGTCCCACGGCCGTCGTCGCTTCCCGATCTCCCACCAGCGAAGCGTATCCGAGGTCGCGGGGGTCCCGTGCTGATCCGCTGATCACGTTAACAAAGCGCGATCTCGATATTCGGCTGAGTTAGATACAGGAATAAATCCCGTCCGATACCCCAAGTTCGGACCCGTTTGGCGTTAACCGGGGGCATCATGGCATCTTCTTTCTTGTGAGGTAAGTCCCGGATAGGCGGCGGCCCTGCAGTTCCCCCCGACAGGGAGAGCCATGTCAACTGAAGAAAGTCCCCTCGCTGTGCCCCGGCAGGCTGCGAACAAACCGACCATCCGCAACGTCGCGGAGCGGGCCGGAGTGTCGAAGTCGCTGGTCTCGCTGGTCATGCGCGGATCGCCGCATGTCAGTGAAAGACGTCGCCAGGCGGTGCTGAAAGCGGCCCGAGAACTCGGGTACCGCCCGAACGCCGTCGCGCGCAGTCTCGTCGAAGGCCGCACCCGGCTCATCGGCGCGCTGGTCGCCGACCTGCACAACCCCTTTTTCGCCGAATTCCTCGACGGCCTGCAGGAATCCCTGCACGGCGAGGGACTCCGGATGCTCGTCGGTTCCGGCAGATGGGACCCGCTGTTCGAGGCAGAGGCCGTCGAGGCCTTCCTGGAGATGCGGGTCGACGGGCTGGTCCTGCTGAGCGTCGTGCCCGAATCGCTGAAGGAGGCCGCGGCCAGTGTGCCGGTGGTCGTCGTCGGCGAACGGGACGTGGAGGGCGTCGACATCGTGGTGGACGACGACGAGCTCGGAGCGAGCCTCGCCGTGGACCATCTGGTGGCGCACGGCCATCGGCGGATCGCCCACATCGAAGGCGCCCCGTCGGCGACCGCGCGCTACCGGCGGGCCGGTTACGAGGCGGCCATGGTGCGCCACGGCCTCGGCGACCAGATCATGATCGAGGCGGGCGACTTCACCGAGGACGGCGGGTACCGGGCCGCCCGGGCCCTGCTGACCCGGGTGGACCGTCCCACCGCGATCTTCGCCCCGAACGACCTGGTGGCGACCGGAGCGCTCTCGGCCGCCGACGAGCTCGAGCTCCGGGTGCCCCAGGACGTGTCGATCGTCGGCTACGACAACACCCATCTCGCGGCGATCCGGCACATCTCGCTGACCAGCGTCGATCAGCCGCGCCGCGACATGGGCCGCGTGGCGGCCGAACTGCTCTGCTCCCGGATCGACGATCCGAGCCGGGAGGTCCGTCAGGAACTGGTCGTGCCACATCTCGTGGTCCGCTCCACGACCGGGCCGCTTCAGGGAGATCTTTCACGTTCACCGTAAGGATTTCCCCTGGAGCGGGTCGTTCCCCTCGCGCCGCCGGCCGGCCGGGCCTTTGATGTTCCTCGTGTTCATGAGGGCCGTCCGGCGGCATGGGGAACCCGCCGGACGGCCCACCCACTTAGGTGATCGGGGGGCCGAAATGCGCGATCCGGAACTGGTGTCCTGCGCCCAGCGTGCGGCCAACGAGCTCGAACGGGCCTGGACGCAGTGGCGTCACGCCCGCGGTCTGGGCGACACGGACACCGGCCAGGGCGCCGAATCGGTCGCCAGCTACGTCGCCCACTCCATCGACCATCCGTGGGGACGTCCCCGGGTGGTGCTCGGGCTCGACGCCGACGAGGCGCGCGCGCTCGCCGCGCTCCTGGCCCGGGAGGACACGGCGCTGTTGCGCTGAGCCGGCTATTTCGCGGTCAGGTACCGGGTGAGGCCGTCGGCCAGTGCCACGGCCATGACCTGCCGGAACTTCGGGTCGGAGAGCTTCGCGGCGTCGCCGGGATTGCGCATGTTGCCGGTCTCAATGAAGATCTTCGGGATCTTGGACAGGTTCAGGCCGCCGAGATCGTCCCGGACGGTGACGCCGCGCCCCCCGCCCGTGTAAGTGGAGAACGGCAGTCCGGTGCCCTGGTGGAACGCGTCGCGGACCGTCGTGCCGAGCCGCCGCGACGGGGCGACGATCTTCTCGTTGTAGCCGGGCACGGCCTTCGGTTCGATCACGTGGAAGCCGTGGCCGTCGGGCCTGGCGCCGTCCGCGTGGATCGAGATGGCCGCGTCGCCCTTGGCCTTGTTG
This sequence comes from Actinocorallia lasiicapitis, assembly GCF_054778695.1. Lineage (NCBI taxonomy): Bacteria > Bacillati > Actinomycetota > Actinomycetes > Streptosporangiales > Thermomonosporaceae > Actinocorallia > Actinocorallia lasiicapitis. Next base: position 7,104 of record NZ_BAAGZI010000093.1, on the reverse strand, counting down.
CCGATCGCCGCCCGCTGGTCGACGCACGGCCCCCTGCCCGCGTCGTTCGGCCGCGTCATGACGACCTTCGCGCCCCGCGCCTTCAGGATCTTCTGCAGCCGCACCGACACGTCCCAGGTCAGCGCGTGCTCCGCGTACCCCGCGTTGGTGGCTGTCCCCGAGGTGTCGCAGTCCTTGCTGCCGTTCCCCACGAACACCTTCGGCCCACCGAGCGTCCCGGCGTTGTGCCCCGGATCCACCACGACCACTTTCCCGCCGAGCACCTTCTTCTCCGCCGTGGTCCCGTCCCCCGCAGCCCCCCCGGGCTCCGCCGACGAATTATTCGAAACCCCGGTAGGCGGCGGCGCCACCGAAGCCCCCCCCGCCCTGACACGCGCTGATTCCCAGTGAACCGGCCGCAGCCGCGCACAGCACGCCCGCCACCATCCTCCGACCCACCAAGATCCACTCCCGTGATCAGTCCGTTACCAACCCCCCCAGTCTACGGCGAACCCCCCACCCCTCGCCCCACACCACAGAATGCGCCTCACTCGGAGCCGATGGAGTGGGGAAGCAGATTGTCCTGCGAAAAGGCGACATCCTGCGGGCTCCCAAGAAAGGATGGGCGAGTGCGGACTCGGGATCAGAACCTGTTGCAAGGGGACTTCGGGGAAGCGTGGGTCGAGGTCGTCGCGGCAGGCAGTGGCCTCTTACAACGATCGATCTGCGTCAGCTTGCGAGCGGCGACTACTCCTACGACCTTGATGTGGAAACCTACGAGGTGTTGCGCAGGACCGATCACGCGGTCCGCCGGATCCTGGTGGTGATCGAGGTACCCGCCGACGGCGAGCAGGTCCGTCTTGCCGACGGCGGAACTCTGCTGGTCGGCCAGGGTGCATGGGTCTCGCTCGAAGGGATGCCCGCTTCGGCCAACACGGAGAGCCAGGCGATCCTGCTGCCCGTGAGCAACACGTTGGACAGGCTGGGGCTGGAGCGGATGCTGGGACACTACGGAGTGCGCACGTCCACTCCGGTGTCCGAGTTCGATGTGTGGGGGCTACTGTGAGCGGGTCGGATGCTGGGTGGGAGAGGCACAGCATGTCGGGTCTTGGACTGGCCGAGCTCACTGCCTACCTTTCCCATGCGGGCTGGACGCTTGAGGACGAGGACGAGCGGACGGCGCTGTGGCGCCCCGAGACGTCCTCCGAGCCGGAAATCAGGGTCGTTCTTCCAGTGCGGGAGAGTGTTCTCGACCTGTCCGATCGGATGGCGGAAGCACTTCGTGCCATCGCGTTCGTGGAGCGGCGGCTCGTCCGCGAGGTCCTTGACGACATCGCAACGGGCGGGGCCGACACCGTCGCCGTACGACTCACCCCGGACCTTCCGCCTGGTGAAGCTCCGCTCGGCATGGCGCAGACCGCCATCACTTCGCTGCGGAACCTGGTCATCGCGTCAGCATCCGCCCTAGACGCACGCTCCCTCGTCCTGCCGTCCCGCCGTTCGCAGCGCGCGGAGATCTACGCGGACAACACCACGTTCTCGGCGCAGCCGGGCAGCTTCGTCCTCGCCCTGTCGCTTCCGCTGACCGACGGGTTCCCCGAGGTCCAGGCAAGGGGAGGGATCGACAGTCAACAGCCTCTACTGAACGTGACCGCCGAACCGTATGGTCGGCGCGTCACCGGACGGATGCTCGCAGCGGTCAAGCAGGCACAGCGGCTCGCCTCCGCGGTCGGCGACGGAACCGAACCGCTCTCCGCTTTCGGCCGTCAAGCGATCGCGAACGCGACGGAACTCGCCGCGCTGAGCACCATCGGCGGTCTTGAGCACGAGATCTACCAGATCCGCTTCGCCTTCTCTCCGCGGGCGGGCACCACCGCACCGGCCGAGAACCTGAAGATCACCCCTGCTCAGCAACGCATCCTCGGCGAAGCCGCCGACTACCTCCGTACCCGTCAACCACGCTCCGGCGTCACCGTCACGGGCCTTGTGGTTCGGCTGTTCCGACAGACCAACCACGGTCCGGGTGAGGTCGTCATTCACGGTATCGACGACGACACTGCCGTCTTCCGCAAGATCAGAGTCGAGTTGGCCGCTGAAGACTACGCACGCGCCCTCCGCGCCCACGGCCGAGGCGAGCAGGTCACGGCCACCGGCGACCTCGACATCCGCGGTACCCGCCGGTACCTCCGCAACCTCACCACCTTCTCCGTGCTCGAATCCCTCGAAGACGAGTAGCCACTCGGAGCGTGGTTGGGCCGGTGCCGGGCCTGATGGCGGGCCGCCCCTCGCCCCACAACACCTCACGCGACAGCCCTCCGTACGCGGTAGCCCCAGCGCTGGAGGACACGGACGACGGTCTCCGCACCGATCGGGTTGGCGCTGTGTACGAAGACCGTCCGTATCTGGAAAGGCCGGCCCTCGAAGGCGGCTTCTTCCAGAAGAGTGACGACGGGAAGGATGCTGTCGTCGCCGCCCAGATCGTGGTCCAGCCAGAGTTCCTCGATGAGGACGTCCCGGTGCTCTTCGAGAAGCCGGACGCCTTCCGCGCTGGTACGGGCGATCCGGGTGGCCCAGGGCAGCGCCCTCAGATCGTCGATGCCGAGGATCACCGCACTCGGCTCGGACGGGCTCTGCTCCTCCATCCGGGCATCATCGCAAGCGCCGCCGACCGCCGACGACCGGTTTACGGCTCGGCGAAGACCCGCGAGGCGGGCTTTCGGAGGCTGGTCTGCTGCGGTCAGGTGTAGGTGGCTTGGCCGGTGCCGGGGGTGATTTCGCCTAGGGGCCAGGCGGGGAGGTTGCGGGAGGCGGCGATTTTGAGGATGGTGTCGGCCTGGTCGGGGGGGACGATGGCGGCCATGCCCACGCCGAGGTTGAAGGTCTTGTCCAGGTCGGGCTGGGCGACCTGGCCGTAGCGCTGGAGGAGCTGGAAGATCGGGGGGACCGTCCAGGACGAGCGGTTGAGGACCGCGTCCATGGTCTTCGGCAGGGAGCGGGCCAGGTTGTTGGTGAGGCCGCCGCCGGTGATGTGAGAGAACGCGTGGACCGTGGACTCGTTCTTCAGGGCCAGGCAGTCGAGCGCGTAGATACGGGTCGGGGTGAGGAGCTCCTCGCCGACGGTCCTGCCCAGCTCGGCGATGGTGTCGTCGAGGGTGAGCGCCGAGGTCTTGAGGATGTGGCGGACCAGGGAGTAGCCGTTGGAGTGGATCCCCGAAGAGGCCAGCGCGATGACGACGTCGCCGACCTGGACCCTGTCCTGGCCGAGGAGTTCGTCGGCCTCGACCACGCCGGTGGCGGCGCCCGCCACGTCGAACTCGTCCTCGCCCAGCAGGCCGGGGTGCTCGGCCGTCTCGCCGCCGACCAGGGCCGTGCCCGCCAGGACGCAGGCGTCCGCGATACCGCCGACGATATCCGCGATCCGCTCGGGGAAGACCTTGCCGCAGGCGATGTAGTCGGTCATGAACAGCGGTTCGGCGCCGCAGACGGCCAGATCGTCGACGACCATGCCGACGAGGTCATGGCCGATCGTGTCGTAGACGCCCAGCCGGCGGGCCAGATCGACCTTGGTGCCGACACCGTCGGTGCTCGTCGCGAGCAGCGGACGGCGGTACTTCAGCAGGGCTGAGACGTCGAAGAGGCCGGCGAAGCCGCTCGCGTCGTCCACGCATTCGGGACGGCGCGACCGGGCCACGCGGGACTTCATCAGCTCGACGGCGAGCTCACCGGCGGCGATGTCGACGCCGGCCGCTTCGTACGTGCTCAAATCCCTAGACTCCCTCTAGAACGTGCTTGCCACGAGCGGACTCTTCGACCGGAATCGGATAGACCCCGTCGAAGCAGGCACGGCAGAGCCTGTCCTTCGCCTGCTCGGTCGCCTGGACCAGGCCGTCCAGCGAGATGTAGCCGAGCGAGTCGGCGCCGAGCGACTGGCGTACCTCCTCGACCGACAGGTTTCCGGCGATCAGCTCGGCGCGGGTGGCGAAGTCGATGCCGTAGAAGCACGGCCACTGCACCGGCGGGCTCGAGATCCGGATGTGGACCTCGGTCGCGCCCGCCTCGCGGAGCATCTTGACGATCGCCCGCTGGGTGTTGCCGCGCACGATCGAGTCGTCCACGACGATGATCCGCTTGCCCTCGACGGCCTCACGCAGCGGATTCAGCTTCAACCGGATGCCGAGCTGACGGATCGTCTGCGACGGCTGGATGAAGGTGCGCCCCACATAGGAGTTCTTGACGAACCCCTGACCGTACGGAATGCCCGACTGCTGGGCATAGCCGATGGCCGCGGGGGTGCCGGACTCCGGCGTCGGGATCACCATGTCGGCCTCGACCGGGTGCTCCTTGGCCAGCAGCCGTCCGACCTCGACCCGGGTGGCCTGCACCGAACGGCCCGCGATCGCGGTGTCCGGACGGGCCACGTACACGTACTCGAAGATGCAGCCCTTGGGACGGGCGTCGGCGAACCGCTCGGAGCGGATGCCGTCGGCGTCGATCGCGATGATCTCGCCGGGTTCGACCTCCCGGACGAACTGGGCGCCGACGATGTCGAGCCCCGCCGTCTCGGACGCCACGGCCCAGCCGCGCTCGAGCCGTCCGAGCACCAGGGGCCGGATGCCCTCGGGGTCGCGGGCGGCGTACAGGGTCTGCTCGTCCATGAACACCAGCGAGAACGCGCCGCGGGTGACGGGCAGGATCTCGTGGGCGGCCTTGAGCGGGCCGCCGGGCCGGGTGGCCAGCAGCGCGGTCAGGACCTCGGTGTCGGTGGTGGCGGTCAACTGCCCGGCTTCGAGCCTCGCGGCCAGCTCGGGCGTGTTGATCAGGTTGCCGTTGTGGGCGAGCGCCAGCGAACCGTGATCCGTGGAACGGAAGGTCGGCTGGGCGTTCTCCCAGGTCGGGGAGCCGGTGGTGGAGTAGCGGCAGTGACCGATCGCGATGTGGCCGCGCAGGGTGGAGAGCACGGATTCGTCGAAGACCTGGGCGACGAGGCCCATGTCCTTGAAGACCACGATGCGGGCGCCGTCACTCACAGCGATGCCCGCGGACTCCTGTCCGCGGTGCTGGAGTGCGTACAGACCGTAGTAGGCGAGCTTGGAAACTTCCGCCGTAGCGGCGGCGTCTGGTGGTACCCAGACGCCGAAGACTCCACAGGCGTCCTGTGGGCCTTTGTCGGAGGGATCGAGCTCGTGGCTCAGGCGTCCATCGGCATAGGGCGGCACACTGCCCAGTTTAGGGCCTGCGAACAGATGGTTTTTAATCGACCCTTGCTCAGGGAACGGGCGTGACCGGTGGGACAGGGGGAACCCTTGACGCATGACGTCGCCCGGCTACCGCACGCGGATCGAGACTCCGCGCGAGCCGAGGGGGCTCGGTATGACCGCCCTCGCGCTCGGGCTCTTCGGGCTGCTGACGTTCTGGATGTGCGGGCTCGGGATGTTGCTCGCTGTGATCGGCCTGGGGGTCGGGGTGGCGGCCGTCACCAAGGAGCAGGGGCGTCTTCAGGCTTATATCGGGATCGGCCTGTCGTTGTTGACCTTGACCGTGGCGGCGGGCGCGCTGGTGTTCTTCGGACGCCAGGCCTACGACTGCCGCGCCTATCCCGACGAGCTGCACCGTTCGTCCTGCATGGAGCAGAAATTCCCGCTGCTGAAGGCGCACGAGGGCGAGCTCGCCCCCTGACGTCAGGGTTTGTCCTGCCGGCTGAGTTCCGTGATGGCCTCCCCGGTCAGGGCGCTGCCATAGACCCGCAGGTCGGCGAGCTGCCCGGTGAAGCCGAGGCCCGTGGGGTCGCAGCCCAGATAGAGCGGCCCGGCCGGTGACACCACCGGATGATCCAGCCGGACGGCCATATCCAGCTTGCCGTCGAGATAGAGATAGATCTCGTCGGGGTCGACGACCATCGCGATGTGGGCCCAGGAGCCCGCTTCCAGGGCCGTCCTGGTGTCGGCGTACTCGGCGCCGCCCTTGACCGTGAAGAGCTGGAAGCGCAGGCGCTGCTCGTCGGGGTAGAGCCAGCAGCCCATGCCGCGGGCGTCGTGCGGGCCGACGGGCTTGTAGAACACGCCGCGCCACTGGCCGGTCGGCGGTTCGGACAGCCGCAGGAAGAACGCGACGCTGAAGCCGTGGAGCTGGCTGAGCGCGAGCTGCGGGGCCGCCGGGATCAGGGCGCGGTCGGTGCCGTGGAAGGACAGGGCGCTCCCGACCCGTCCCGGGACGACGCCCACCCCGCCGTCGAGGTCGGCGGCCAGGCCGCTGCCGGTGATGTCCAGGGCCCGCCGGTCGCGGCCGGTGCGGGAGATCGTGTCGTCTTCGAAGGTCCAGTGCGCGGCGAGCATGGATCACACCCCTCGTCGGCCAGGCGATGTGCTTGACGTCACATTCCTCCCGAATAGCCCGGCTAGCAAGGCCCAGCTAGACGAGCGGGAGCAGGGCGCTGAGGTCGGCGCGGGTTCCGGTGGCGCGGACCCGGCCGTCCTTGACCGTGTCCGGCCAGGCGAGCTCGCCGGTGGCGAGGGCGAGGAAGGTGCGGGCGTCGGTCTCGACGACGTTCGGCGGAGTGCCGCGTGTGTGGGTCGTCCCTTCGACGCACTGAACGGCCACATAGGGAGGAATGCGAACTTCGACCGATTTGCCGGGGGCCCGTACCGTCAGGAGTGACAGAACGTACTTGACGGCCGCTTTCTCCAGTAGACGGCCGGGCGGCACGCCCTCCGCATAGGCCGCCAGCGTGGCTTCCAGGGCCTCCTTGCCGGATTTCATACGCTCGACGTTACATCCGGCGGCAGTGAGCGGCAGAATGTCACGGTTCGTTGCGATCATTCGAGGTGAACGGTTTGTCTGAGCTCCTTCCATTGCAGCCCGGGGACCCTGGCAGGCTCGGCGACCACACCCTGGTGGGCCGGCTCGGCGAGGGACGGCGCGGCGTCGTCTTCCAGGCCGAGGACGGGACGGCCGTCAAGCTGCTCCACACCCGGCTGAGCGGCGACGCCGCCACCCGCGCCGCCTTCCTGGGCGCGATCGAGGAGCTGCGCCGCGCGGACGGATCACGGATCGCGCGGGTGCTGGGCGCGGACGTCGCGGGCGACTGGCCGTTCGTGGTGACCGAACGGGTGCCGGGGCCGCCGCTCC
>NZ_BAAGZI010000092.1:0-17873 GCF_054778695.1 Actinocorallia lasiicapitis | reverse complement strand
GGCCCGGCCGCCCCGCTCTGGGCGGGCGTCGCCGCGTTCGTCGCGGGGCTCCTGCTGTCGGGGTTCGCCGACGGGATGGGGATGCTGGTGGCGGGCCGGGTGGTGATGGGGTTCGGCGGCGGGCTCGCCACGGTCGCCATGTACGTGGTGGTCGGCCAGGCCTACCCGGCGGAGCTGCATCCGAAGGTGTTCGCGGCGTTCGCGGGCGCGTGGCTGGTGCCGTCGCTGGTGGGGCCCTCGGTCGCCGGGTTCGTGGTGGAGCTGGCCGGGTGGCGGTGGGTGTTCCTGGCGGTGGCGCTGCTGGCCGTCCTCGGCACCGCGGGGTGGGCCGCCCTCAGCGGCGACGGCTCCCCCGACCCTTCGCCCTCGCTGGCCGCCCAGGGCCCTGGGGGCCAGAGGGTGCTGGTCAAAGCCGGCGAGAACTCCGCGAAGGCGACGTCGGAGACCCAGCCGGGCGGCGCGTCCCCCACCGCGTCCAAGAACGCGACGGACCCGACGGCCAAGCCGACGAACAGCCAGACCCCGGGCGGCGTCACCCCGACCCCGACCGACTCCGGCGTCGTCCCCCCGCCCGTCCCGACCCCCACCGACACCCCCACACCCACCCCGACGCCGACCCCGACACCCACCCCGACGCCCACGCCCACACCGACTCCGAAGCCGAAGAACCCCTACACCGCCACCCAGGTCTGCAACTCGGGCGGCAAGGGCGTGTTCAAGCTGCAGCGGATGACGAACTTCTCCGGCGGGCGCATCGTGCAGATGGTCAACGCGAACACCGGCGTCAAGTGCGTCGTCACCCTGAAGACGGTCGCGCTGGACCGCAAGACCAACATCTGGGTGAAGATCCGCCGCCAGTCCGACAACAAGGCCATCGGCGACCGCGGCGTCTACCAGTACTACGCGGGCCCGGTCTATCTGGCGGCCAAGGGCGTCAAGGTCCGGATTGCGGGCGGCGGCCCCGCGGGCAGCGCCTCGCTCGGCTGGGGCTGAGCCCGCGCCCTGCCGCTGGGGCGACTGTGCGCAACCACCGGAGAAACCGGTACAACGCGTGAGATGGTTGTCACCATGAGCGATCCTCGTGAGTGGACCTCGCGCCAGCGTGACGCGGTCCTCGCCTCCCTGCTGACCGAGCTGCTGGGCACGGTCCCGACCGAACGCACGTCCTGGTCGTCCGACAAGGACGAGCTGGAGCGCCGCACCGAACGGTCCCGCGAACTGTCCACCCAGATGGACCGCGCCGCCGCCGTCGCGCAGGAGCCGCTGCCGCGCGCTTCGTCCGACTGACCCGCGCCGGGGTCGGCGGAGAGTTGGTCTGGAAAACGCGGCGGCCCCCCGCAGCGGTGCTGCGGGGGGCCGGGCGGTGGAACTGGGCTCTGGGCGTCAGACCTGGCCGGCCTTCTCCAGGGCGGTGCAGCAGGTGTTGGTGATCATGCGGGTGACGATGTACGGGTCCATGTCGGCGTTGGGGCGACGGTCCTCGAGGTAGCCCTTGCGCTCGATCTCGACCTGCCAGGGCAGGCGGACGGAGGCGCCGCGGTTGGAGACGCCGTAGGAGAACTCGCTCCACTTGGCGGTCTCGTGGGCGCCGGTGAGGCGCTCCTCGGTGCCGGTGCCGTAGGCCTTGACGTGCTCGAGGAACTTCTCACCGAGCGCCTCGCACGCGGTGATGATGGGGTCGTAGCCCTCACGCATCGCCTTGGTGGAGAAGTTGGTGTGCGCGCCGGTGCCGTTCCAGTCGCCCTTGACCGGCTTGGCCTCGAGGGAGAACTGGACGCCCTGCTTCTCGGCGATGCGGAGCGCGAGGTAGCGGGCGACCCAGATGTGGTCGGAGACCTCTTCGGGGCCGGCCGGGCCGATCTGGAACTCCCACTGGCCGGGCATGACCTCGGCGTTGATGCCGGAGATCTTCAGACCGGCGGCGATGCAGGCGTCGAGGTGCTCTTCGACGATGTCGCGGCCGAAGACGTAGTTGCCGCCGGCGGCGCAGTAGTAGGGGCCCTGCGGGGCCGGGTAGCCGCCCTCGGGGAAGCCGAGCGGACGCCCGTCCTTCATGAGGGTGTACTCCTGCTCGATGCCGAACCAGGACTCCTGGTCCGCGAACTGCTCGGCGATCGGGGTGAGGAGGGCGCGGTGGTTGCTGGAGTGGGGGGTGCCGTCGACGTTCAGGACCTCGCAGAGGACCAGGACGCTGTCGCCGCCGCGCAGCGGGTCGGGGCAGGAGAAGACGGGCTTGAGCTGGCAGTCGGAGGAGGAGCCTTCGGCCTGGTTGGTGGAGGATCCGTCGAAGCCCCAGATCGGCAGCTCGGCGCCGTCCGCAAGGACGCGAGTCTTCGACCGCAGCTGGGCGGTGGGCTCGGTGCCGTCGATCCAGATGTACTCAGCCTTGAAGCTCATGGAAGTCCTTGCGTGGTCTGCGAGGGATGTGAAGCAGCGGGGTGTTGCTTGCAAGGAGAGTCTGCTGAGCCGCGATTTCGCGTCGATTGCCCTTTTGTAAACCCAATGTTAACTAAGTACCGTTCCAAGCCGCCTGAGCTGGGAACTTACCTTGCAGTAAGTGGTCTGGACCACAATCGCGCCCCCGCAGGGGCACGATCATGCCCTAATGATCAAGCTCGCGCCAGCTCCGTGGGCGTGGCGTAGCGGCTTTCCGGACGCTCCAAACCGTAGTTCTGGCGCAGCGTCGCACCACGGTACTCCCTCCGGAACAGCCCTCTGGCCTGGAGGATCGGCACGACGTGGTCGACGAAGTCCTCGATTCCGGCCGGATAATGCGGCGGCATCACATTGAATCCGTCGGCGGCGCCGTTCTCGAACCATTCCTGGATCTGGTCCGCGATCTGCTCGGGCGCACCGGCGATCACCCGGTGGCCGCGGCCGCCCGCGAGCCGTCCGATCAACTGGCGGACGGTGAGGCCGTCGCGGCGCGCCAGATCGGTGACGAGGTCGAACCGGGACTTTCCGCCCTCGGTGGTGGGCGGCAGTTCGGGCAGCGGCCCGTCCAGATCGGCCTCGGTCAGCTCGACGCCCAGCATCGACGAGAGCTGCGACAGCCCGTAGACCGGGTTGGTGAGCTCCTGGAACTCCCGCTCGAGCTGCTTGGCCTCGGCCTCGGTGGAGCCGATGAACGGGGAGATCCCCGGCAGCACCAGCAGTTCGTCCTCGCGGCGGCCGTAGCGGGCCAGACGGCTCTTGAGGTCGGAGTAGAAGGCCTTGCCCTCGGCGAGGGTCTGCTGGGCGGTGAAGACGGCCTCGGCCCACCGGGCCGCGAACTCCTTGCCGGTCTCCGACGAGCCCGCCTGGACGAGCAGCGGCCGTCCCTGCGGGCCGCGCGGCACGTTGAGCGGCCCGCGGACCTTGAAGTGCGGCCCCTCGTGGCCGATCTCATGGATCTTGCCGATGTCGGCGTACTCCCCCGACGTCTTGTCGCGCAGGACGGCGTCGTCCTCCCAGGAGTCCCAGAGCTTCAGCGCGACCTCGAGGAACTCGTCGGCGCGGGCGTACCGGTCGCCGTGGTCGGGCCGCTCGATCCCGAAGTTGTGGGCCTCGGGCTCGCTGGCGGAGGTGACGATGTTCCAGCCGGCGCGGCCGCCGCTGATGTGGTCGAGCGAGGCGAACTTGCGGGCCAGCGTGTACGGCTCGTTGTAGGTCGTCGACGCCGTCGCGATCAGCCCGATGTGCTCGGTGACGGCCGCGATCGCCGCCAGCAGCGTGATCGGCTCCAGCGCGCCGGTGGCGTTCAGCCGGACGTTCCCGAACAGGGCGACGCCGTCGGCGAAGAACACCGAGTCGAGCCTGCCGCGCTCGGCCGTCTGCGCGATCCGCTGGTAGTGCTTGACGTCGGTGACGTTCGCCGGGTCGGTCCTCGGGTGCCGCCAGGCCGCCTCGTGGTGCCCGACGCCCATGATGAAAGCGTTGAGATGGAGTTCGCGGCTCACTGGTTCGTCCTCCAGGTAGAGAAGCGCCGCTCCAGCCGGAGCAGCAGGTGGTTGGCGGCCAGGCCGATGGCGGAGATCGCCACGATCCCGGCGTACATGTCGGGGATGCGGAAGTTGAACTGGCTGTCGTTGATGAGGAATCCGAGCCCGGCCTTGGCGCCGACCATCTCGGCGGCGACGAGGATGAGGATCGAGTAGGCGCCGGCCAGCCGCACGCCCGTGAAGATCGTCGGCACGGCGGCGGGCAGGATCACCTTCTGGAAGAGCCGGTGGGCGGGGAGGCCGAGCGAGCGCGCCGACTTGATCAGCAGCGGGTCGACCCCCTTCACGCCGGCGATCGTGTTGAGCAGGATCGGCCAGGCGCACGCGTAGACCACGATCGAGATCTTGGACGTCTCGCCGAGCCCGAGCAGCAGCACGAACACGGGGAGCAGGGCGAGCGCGGCCGTGTTCCGGAACACCTCCAGCAGCGGGTTGAGGAAGTCGGCGACCGGCTTGTACCAGCCGAGCACCAGCCCGAGCGGCACGGAGACGCCCAGCGCGATCACGAATCCGGCGAACGACCGCAGGAGGCTGGCCTTGGTGTGCTCCCAGAGCGCGCCGCTCTGGGCGAGGTCCTTCAGCGCGACCAGCACCTCGGAGAACGGCGGCACGAACACCCGGTCGACCAGCCCGGTCCTGGGCACGATCTCCCAGAGGGCCAGGAACAGGGCGATCGCCAGCACGCTGCGGACGCCGCGCAGCACGGCCCGTCCGGTCGTCACCGCGCGGGACGGGCCCGCCGCCGCGACGACGGCCGCCGCGGGCTCGTTGCCCTTGACCTCGAGCAGGGTGGCCTCGTGGACCGTCGGCACGATCTCGTCTTGGGTCGTCAGCTCGTCTTGGGTCAGTTCGGCTTGGGTCAGCGTCGTGTCAGCCAACGGAGTTCACCGCCTCGCGTTCGTTCGCCTGCGCCGCCGCGACCTCGTCGCGGAGCTGGGTCCAGATGTGGTGCCGGTACTCGCCGAACCGCGGGTCGGCGCGGAGGTCGCCCTCGCGGGTGTCGAACGAGACGTCGACGATCTCCTTGATCCGTCCCGGCCGGGAGGTCATGATCGCCACGCGCTGGCCCAGGTAGACGGCCTCGTCGATGCCGTGGGTGATGAACACGACGGTCTTGCCGGTCCGCTCCCAGATGCCGAGCAGCTCCTCCTGGAGCGATTCGCGGGTCTGGGCGTCGAGGGCGGCGAACGGCTCGTCCATCAGCAGGACGTCGGGGTCGAACGCCAGCGACCTGGCGATCGCGACGCGCTGCCGCATCCCGCCGGAGAGCTCGTGGGGGTAGCGGTCCTCGAACCCGGTCAGCCCGACCAGGTCGAGGAACTCCTTCGCGCGTTCCCTCCGCTGCCGTTTGGGGATCTTCTTGGCCTCGAGCCCGAACTCGATGTTGCCCTGGGCGGTGCGCCACGGGAACAGCGCGTACTGCTGGAAGACGATCCCCCGGTCGAGCCCGGGGCCGGTGATCGGTTCGCCGTCGAGGAGGATCTCGCCGGTGGCGGGCTTCGTCAGCCCGGCGATCAGGTCGAGGAGGGTGGACTTGCCGCAGCCGGACGGGCCGACCAGGGTCAGGAACTCGCCCGTCCGCACGTCGAGGTCGATCTCGCTGACGGCCGTGAACTCGGCGGGCCGTCCCAGGTTCGCGCCCCGCACCCCGAACGTCTTGGTGACGCCCCGGATGCTGATCTTCGGCTGGGCGGTCACTTGGTGGCTCCGGCGGCGGCGTTGAACTCGTTGCTGTAAAGGTCGGCGGCCTTGACGCCCGGCTCGATCTCGCCGGCCTTGGTCAGCCAGTCGATCCAGATCTGGAAGTTCTTGTCGGCGATGACGCCGCCGGGCGCGCTGACCCCGTAGCCCTTGAAGAAGCCGATGGTCTGCAGGTCCTCGTTGCGGCCGCGGGCCGAGACGATCTCCTTCAGCTTGGTGATGACCTGGTCGCGGGGGGTGGTGCGGGCCCAGTCGAGCGCCTTGCCGACTCCGGTGACGAAGGTCTTGGCCTCGGCCGGGTGCTTGCTGATGAAGTCCTTGCGGAGCACGATCGAGCCGGCGTCGAACTCGCCGAACAGGTCGGTGTCCTTGAACAGCACCTCGACTCCGCCGCGCGCCTCGGCCTTGTCGCGCAGGATCCCGCCGAGCTGCGCGACGTCGATCTGCTTCTGCCGCAGCGACTGCTCGACGTTGACCGGCGGGACGACGACCAGCTCCACCTTCTTGATCTCGTCCTCGTTCAGCCCGCCGCGCTTCAGGTACTCGCGGATGACGGCCTCGGCGTGGGCGCCGAGCGTGTTGACGCCGATCTTCTTGCCGATGAGGTCGCGCGGCCCCTTGATCGGGCTCTCCTTGAGCTTGAAGAACCCCATGTAGGTGTCCTTGTCGCTGCCGTAGTAGCTGATCACGGCCTCGATCGGCGACTTCCGGGCGATCAGCTTGATCACCGCGCCGTTGAACGCGCCGCCGAAGTCGGTCTGCCCGGACGCCGCCGACTGGATGTCCTGCGGCCCGGAGATCGTGTTGCCGACCCATTTGAGCTTCAGCCCCGGCAGGTACCCGAGGTTCTCGGCGAGCTCGGCGGGGTGCACGGTCCCGGCCGCGCCCTGGTACCGCAGCTCGGTCGACCCGTCGGCCGTCTTCGTGGTCTCGTCCGACCCCCCGCAGGCGGTCAGCGCCGTGGTGGCCAGGAGGGTGACGGCGAGTGCGGCGTACCTGAGTCTGCGCATGGTGCTTCCTTGCTTAGGGGGGTTGCTAGGGGGGCCGAAGCGGCTCTGAAGACGAGAGAACCAGCTATTTCCTACCAAGTCAACTATTCATACTGGATTACCATGAAATATGACCGCCGTCACTGGCCCGCCGCTCCCCCACGGCGGCCGCCGGCCCGGCTACGGTGAGCGGAGTAGCCCTAGACCCCGGGAGTGGCGATGGCGGAGATGGCGGAGCAGAGTTCGGTCGAGACGGTGCGGGCGTTTCTCGGTGCGCTGGAGGAGCTCGATGTGGATGCGGCGGTGGCGCTGCTCGCGGACGGGGTGTTCTATCAGAATGTTCCGCTGCCGGCGGCGCGGGGGAAGAAGGCCGTCGAGCGGCAGTTGCGGCTGATGGCGAAGTACGCGACGGGGTTCGAGGCGCGGCTGCACCACATCGCGGCGAACGGGACGACCGTGCTGACCGAGCGGACCGACGTGCTGGAGCGCGGCGCGTGGCGGTCGGAGTTCTGGGTGTGCGGCACGTTCGAGACCCGCGACGGCAAGATCACGCTGTGGCGGGAGTACTTCGACTGGACGACGCTCCTGCTGGCGAGCGCGAAGGGGGTCGGCGGCGTGCTCCGCGCACGGCTCGCCGGCCCGCCTCGTCCCGTCAAGGGCTGACCGGTCAGCCCGCCTTGATCTGGTAGACGGCCGCGTCGTAGCCGCCGCCCTTGGTGCCGGCGCTGCCCGCGCCGAGGAACGTGCCGGTGCCGGGGATCCGGACGACGTCGTCGATCCCGGAGTCCGTGCCGACGACCCGTCCGGCCGTCTTCGACGCCCAGCGGCCGTCGGCGGTGCGGTGGTAGAGCACCGTCGTCGGGTCGGCCGACTCGCTGAACGGCGACCCGACGAACCAGAGCCCGCCCTTACCGTCCGGGAGCGGCTTGCCGAGCCCGGCCTTGGGCACCGGTGTGACGGCCTTCCACGCGCCGTCACGGAAGCGCAGCAGGATCTGCTGGGCGCCGTCGACGCTGGGCTCGGCCAGGTCGGCGAGCCGGAACGCCGACAGCCACACCTCGCCGCCGGCCGCCGCGAGCCCGCTGACGATCGTCATGCCCTTCCCGCCGCGCGGCAGCAGCGCCCCCGGGTCGCTGAGCTTCCACCGTCCGCCCGCGTACCGGAAGATCCGGACCTTCCCCTTGTCGCTCAGGGTCTGCGCCCAGAGGGTCTTGCCGCCGTACGCCGCCGCCCAGACCGAGTCCGGGGTCTTCAGGGTGCTCCAGCGTTTGCCGTCGAACCGCAGCGCCCGCGCCCTGCCCCCGTCGAAGGCGACGACCCGCCCCTTGCCGGTGGCGACGACGGAGACGACCGCCCGCCCGTCCCACCGCCGCGGGACGCTCCACCGCGTCCCGTTCCAGTGCAGCAGATAGGTCGGCTTGGCATGGGCCAGATCCGATCCGACGGCCCAGATGTCCTTCGCCGACGCCGCGCTGGCCAGCTCGATGCTGCCGCGGAGCCCCGACGGCAGCGCGACCCGCTTCCACCCGGCGCCCGACTTCCGGTAGGCCAGCGGCTTGCCCCGGTGGTCGCCGTGCGACCCCCCGAACGCCCAGACGTTCTTGGCGTCCGGCGCCACGATCGCGCTGAACTTGTCGGGCACCGCGGTCCTGCTCGTCCACACCGGCGCCAGCACCGGTGCGGGCGCCGCCAGCGCGAGGGCCAGGACCCCGCCGATCACCCCATGCTCCATCATGAGCGGCCACTGTGCCATAACCCACCCAAACCCACCAGACCGTCCAATAACGGCGGGAACAGCGAAGCCCGCCGCTCCCAACGGGAGGGCGGGCTTCACCGAGCTCGGAGGCGCGTACTACGCGGGGTAGTGGCGCTCCGGGGAGCCGACGTAGACCTGGCGCGGACGGCCGATCTTGGTGGCCGGGTCGGTGATCATCTCACGCCACTGGGCGATCCAGCCGGGAAGACGGCCGAGGGCGAACAGCACCGTGAAGGCGTTGACCGGGAAGCCGAGCGCCTTGTAGATCACGCCGGTGTAGAAGTCGACGTTCGGGTAGAGCTTGCGCTCCACGAAGTAGTCGTCGGCCAGCGCGACCTCTTCGAGCTGCATGGCGAGGTCGAGCATCGGGTCGGAGACGCCGAGCGAGTCCAGGACCTTGCGGGTGGCCTTCTTGACGACCGCGGCGCGCGGGTCGTAGCTGCGGTAGACGCGGTGCCCGAAGCCCATGAGCTTCACGCCGTCTTCCTTGTTCTTGACCTTGTTCACGAACGTGCGGACGTCGTCGCCGCTCTCGTGGATGCCCTGGAGCATCTCCAGGACGGCCTGGTTGGCGCCGCCGTGCAGCGGGCCCCACAGCGCGTTGACGCCGGCCGAGACCGAGGAGAACAGGTTGGCGTTGGACGAGCCCACCATGCGCACGGTCGCGGTCGAGCAGTTCTGCTCATGGTCGGCGTGCAGGATGAACAGCATGTCGAGGATCTTGGCGATCTCGGGGTCGACTTCGTAGTTCTGCGCCGGGAAGCCGAACGTCATGCGCAGGAAGTTCTCGACGTAGCCGAGCGAGTTGTCCGGGTACAGCAGCGGCTGCCCCACGGACGACTTGTAGGCGTACGCGGCGATGGTGGGGAGCTTGGCCATCAGCCGGATGGTCGAGATGTCGACCTGCTCCTTGTCGAACGGGTCGAGGGAGTCCGGGTAGTAGGTGGCCAGCGCGGACACCGCGGACGACACGACCGCCATCGGGTGCGCGGAGGACGGGAAGCCGGAGAAGAACGACTTGAACCGCTCGTGCAGCAGGGTGCGGTGCTTGATCTGCTCCTCGAAGTCCGACAGCTGCGCCGGGGTGGGCAGCTCGCCGTAGATGAGGAGGTAGGAGGTCTCGAGGAAGGTCGACTTCTCGGCCAGCTCCTCGATGGGGTACCCGCGGTAGCGCAGGATGCCGGCGTCGCCGTCGATGTAGGTGATCGCGGACGCGCAGGAAGCGGTGTTCACGAACCCCGGGTCGAGGGTGACGTAGCCCGTCTCTTTCAGAAGTTTCGAGATTCCGAGACCGCCAGGGCCCTCGGTCGCCTCGGTTACTTCCAGGGGCAGACGCCCGCCCTTGTGCTCAAGCCCGAAGTCGGACATTGCTCTCCCGCTCTCCCGGTGTGACGTTCGGTGTCCGTCTGGTCGGACCCGTCCTGCTGGGGCTTCCAGTCTGCCGTGTGCGCGCACATGACCCGACCGAGGGGTGACCCCTACGGGAGGTTAGACCTGTTGCCCCTTGGGTTTGTAACGCGGGGGCCGTGAGCTAGTTCACACGAAAGTAATCAAACACTTACGGCTTGAGTCGGGGACGGGCCGCCAGAAAGGCCAGCAGCAGGTCCCGCGTCAGTTCCAGACCGGCCGCGCGCTGCTCCACGGAGACGCCCTCGGGCACCTTGTGGTGTTCCGCGGCACGGGCGAGCAGCAGCTTCAGATCGTCGTCGGCGATCGCGGCCGAGCAGGCGGCGCACACCGACCAGGGGGAGGAGTAGTCGAAGGTGCGGTCGCCGGAGTGCAGCCGGACGGGCCGCGCCTCGTCGAGCTCCCACGTGTTGACGAAGCCGCGCGGGGTCGGCGCGGTGATCCCGCAGCAGTCGCAGCCCGTCAGGGCGACGGCCCTGGGGTCGGCGAGCGCGGGCAGCGGTTCGTGGTCCCAGTCGCCGCCGGGGCGCATCGGGTGGTCGTACCGGAGGGTCGCCAGCTCCCCGTCCACATAGGTCTCGGTGAAGTTCAGGGGGCTGTCGCATTCGAGGCACACCATCTGGATGGCGGTTTCCATGAATCCTCCGGGTGACACTTTGACACTGGGGTAACAGAATCATCAACAGAGTCGATCATTTGACTATTCCACTCCCAGGGTAGGGGGGGTCACAGGGCATTACGCCGCCGGGGCTTTACCAGCGCCTGACCAGGCGCTCCGTCCCTGCGGGTGCGGGCTGCCGAGATTTCCAGAAGGAAAGAGATCGTTCTAGTCCGCCGACCTGAAGGCGGGCGCCGACATTCGTCGGAAACCCTTCAACCACCGACGAGGCAGAAACGCGACAATGCCTTATGACATAAGGCCTTCGCCGGTCCGGCGGGCCGCGATCAGCGGCCCCCCGACACCATGATCCTGACGCTCAGACGGCGACCGGGACCTTCTGGAGCGCGTCCTGCGGGGCGGGCTTCAGGCTGAGGGACAGCAGGGCTCCGGCGGCTGCGAAGACGATGCCGACGAGCAGGGCCACATGGAAGCCTTCGGCGAACGCGACGGCCGGGTGCTGAGCGTCCGAGCCGGACGTCACCGAGGCGGCGACGCTGACCAGGATCGCCAGGCCGAGCGTCCCGCCGATCTGCTGGGTGGTGTTGAGCAGCCCGGAGGCCAGCCCGGCCTCGTTGGGCGCGGCGCCCATCGTCGCGGCGACGCTGGAGGCCACCCAGGTCATCCCGCCGCCGAACCCGAGCACCAGCGACGGCCCGAGGACGTCCTCGAGGTAGCTGCCGTTGGGGGCGCCGAGCTGCGCGAACCAGAGCAGCCCGATCCCGACGACCGTGAAGCCGCCGGCCGCGAGCAGTTTCGGCCCGAACCGGGTGACGAGGTTGGAGGTCAGCCCGGCCGCGACCGCGACGGCCAGCGCGACCGGGGTCTGCGCGAGCCCCGCCTTCAGCGGCTCGTATCCGAGCACCTGCTGGACGTACATGGTCATGGTGAAGAACACCGGGATCATCGACGCCGCGATCATGAAGCTGACCAGGTTGGAGCGGCCCAGCTTCGCCAGCACCGGCAGCGGTGCGAGCGGGCTGGCGCTCCTGGCCTGGACCAGCACGAACAGCCCGACCAGGACGGCCGCGCCGACCAGCTCGCCGAGCGTGGTCGCCGACCCCCAGCCCTCCTCCTGGGCGTTGACGATCGCGTAGACCGCGAGCCCGATCCCGGACGTCACGAACACCGCGCCCAGCAGGTCGAAGCCGCGCTGCGAACGGTCCCGCGCCTCGGGCAGCAGGACGGGCGCGAGCGCGATCGCCGCGAGCCCGATCGGGACGTTCACGAACAGGACCGCCTCCCAGCCGAACGCCTCGGTCAGCACCCCGCCGAGGATCGCGCCCGCCGCGCCGCCGGAACCGGCGACGGCGCCGAACACGCCGAGCGCCTTGTTCCGCTCGGCCCCCTCGGCGAACAGGGTCATCACCAGGGAGAGGGCCGCGGGGGCGACGACGGCCGCGCCGAGCCCCTGGAAGGCCCGCGCGCCGATCAGCAGCTCGGCGGTGGACGCGAAACCGCCCGCGAGGGAGCCCGCGGTGAACAGCCCCATCCCGACCATGAACATCAGCCGGCGGCCCGCGAGGTCGGCGAGCCTGCCGCCGAGCAGCAGGAACCCGCCGAACGCGAGCGTGTAGGCGTTGACGATCCAGGAGAGGTCCGACTGGACCATGTCCAGCTCCCGGCCGATGGACGGCAGGGCGACGTTGACGATCGACGCGTCGAGGATGAGCACGAACTGGGTGGCCGCCAGGAGGGCCAGCGCCAGTCCCTTGCGGGGGGCTGTCATAGGTCTCACACCTTAACTGGAAGATGAATTCCGGTTCCGCTTACCCGAGGAACATACGGAACCCTGATTCCGCTTGTCAACGCCGACGGGTACAGTGATGCGCATCATGGAGAACGGACGGCAACTGAGGGCTGACGCGCGGCGCAACCGCGAGCGCATCATGGCCGCCGCGCGGGCGGTGTTCCTGGAGGCGGGCGAGGACGTCCAGATGGAGCCGATCGCCAAACGCGCGGGCGTCGGCATCGGGACGGTCTACCGCAACTTCCCCACCAAGCAGATCCTGATCGAGGAGGTCTGCCGGCAGTGGGTCGAGCAGCGCCGGATCGCGACCGAGGAGTGCCTGCTGGTCGAGGACCCGGCCGAGGCGTTCACCCGGTTCGTCGTCGGGGCGTCGGAGTCGATGGCCCGCGACGCCGGGATCCGCAAGGCCCTCGGCGGCCCCGAGAAGGGCGGAGCGTCCCCCGAGGCGGACGAGGCGCACCTCCGCCAGCTCGAGGCCCTGCTCGCCAAGGTCCAGCCCGCGGGCGTCGTCAGGGCCGACCTCGCCGCGATCGACCTGTTCGGAATGATGTGCGGGATGGCGTTCGCGATCTACCGCGGCGCCGCAGTAGATCGCTGCGCGCAGACCCTGCTCAGGGGCCTGCGCCCCGCCTAAACCAGACGGGCGAGGCGGTCGCGGGCGAAGGTCAGGTTGGCGTGGAACGGGGCCGTCAGTTCGGGGCGCGGCACTTCGGCGAGCTCGGCGAACGCCTTGGTGAGCAGGTCGTGGGCCAGTTCCAGCGGGAGCGTCGCGACGACGACCTCGCCCTCCTCCAGCGTGCGGCGCAGTTCGGTGCGCATCCCCAGCATGTCGCCGACCGCGACGAGCTGGACGGGCAGGCCCGCCGAGAGCGAGACCGACAGGCCGTGGTGGCCGGAGCCGTCCGGGTAGCGGAACTCGACGAGGAGCTGGGTGCGGTCGAGGGTGCCGTCCTGAATCGAGGCGGCGTCGACGGCCTTGGCCGTCCCGACCAGGTCCAGCCAGTCCGGACGCTCGGTCAGCAGCGGGTTCCGCAGGTCCGCGGCCGACTTCCCGGCCGTGGCGCGCAGCTCGGCGGGGCCGATCGCGGCCAGCACCGACAGGAAGGCGTGCGCGCCGGGGGTGCCGGCGCGGCGCTGCACCTTGATCAGGTCGCCGAGGGCCTTCAGATACGACTCGTCGTCGGGCGCGGCGGAGTGCAGCTCGCCGAGCTGGGCGGAGAGCCACAGCTCGGCGCTCAGCGGATCGGGCTGGCGCAGCAGTTCCGCGCCGGAGCGGACATAAAGCTCGTACACCGGCAGAAGCCCCGGCAGCGCCAGCTTGGGCGGGCCGGGGACGACACGGAACAGGTTGTCGCTCACCCGTCCAGGTTACTCCTCGGTAATGACCGCGTAGGCGCGGACCGGGAAGGTTCCCACCCCGACGATCATCGGGGGCGCGGCATGGAACCGGAACCCGTGCGGCGGCAGCTGCTCCAGGCCCGTCAGATGCTCGACGATCGGGATGCCCGCCGCCAGCAGCGCCGAGTGCGCCGGACGCTCCCCGCCAGAAGTCCCGTCGATGTTCAGCGAGTCGATCCCGACCAGGGCGGCGCCCTCGGCGGCCAGCCACTCGGCGGCGTCGGCGGTCAGATGCGGGTGGTCGGCCGCGTAGCCGTCGGTGCCCCAGTGCGCCGCGTGACCGGTATGGATCAGCACGGCGCGGCCCAGGACGTCGTGCGGGAGCAGCAGATCCCGGGTGATCTCCCGGACGTCGCCCGCCCTGACCACGATCCCCTCCAGATCGGCCAGCGCGCTCAGCGGGACCCCCGAAAGGTCCTCGCCGTTCTCGAACCGGTGCAGCGGGGAGTCCAGATAGGTGCCGGTGTTGCCGATCATCTCGATGGTCGCGAAGTGGAACTCGGTGCCCGGCGCGTAGTTCCGGCGGGACTCCTCATGCGAGAGGTGCACGCCGATCTTCGGCGCGGGCAGCCCCGGGTAGGTGATCATCCCGTCGGTGATCTGGTGGCTGAGCTCGACCACCCGCCGACCCTGGACGTCCGTCGCGGTCCCCCGCGAACCCTTGTGCAGCTCCTTGATCAACGTCTTGTTGGAGATCCGCACGGTGCCGACCATGAGCAGCCCCATATGCCGGACGAACAGCGCGCCCAGCTCCTCGTCGGAGATGTCGTCTCCGGGGATGTCCAGCCGGAACTCCTGCGCCTGGAGCGCGCCGCCGTTGGCGAACTCCACCTCGGCATCGAACTGGACACGCCACTGATCAATCGTCATAGCGGACATCCTGCCGCAGCTTCTGCCTACTCTGGAGGGGTGACGATCTCCAGTGCGAAGAAGATCACGACCAATCGTGCCCAGGTGCTGGCCTACCGGGTGGCGGCGCACCGGTTCGACCGGTCCTCCGCCGAACCGGAGGTGCTCGCGCTGGGTGTCCAGGACACGCCGTACGGGTCGGCCCGGCTCGCGCTCGCGGCGCGCGGGGCGTCCGACGAGGGGCTGCCGCTGGTCTGGGGGGTGCGGGGCGCACCCCATCTCCACCGTAAGGCCGACCTCTCCGCGCTGGCCAGTGCACTCTGGCCGCTGAGCGACGCCGACGCCACCGCCCGGATCAACAGCTCCGTGATCAAAGACGGGGCGAAGCTGGGGATCGCGGCGTTCCAGGCGGCGGCCGAGGCGTTCCGTGCGACCGTGCGGACGGAGCTCCCGAAAGGGGAGGTCAGCAGGGCCGTCAGCGCGCTGGTACCGGCCGAGCTGACCTTCTGGTGCAAGACCTGCGGATCCCAGCACATCTCGGGCGCGCTGTTCCAGCAGGCCGGGCTGTTCGGCGGGGTCGGGCTGGCCGTCGACCGGGGCAAGACCCTGATCGCGCCGCTGCCCGACCCGTTCCCCGTCCCCGCGGCGGCGTCGGGTACCGCCGGCTACCTCGCGACCTATCTGCGGCTGCTCGGCCCCGGCACCCCCGCCGAAACCGCCAAGTTCCTCGGCACCACGGTGACCGCCGCGAAAACGGCCTGGCCGGACGGGCTCGTCCACGTCGACGTCGACGGCGTCCCGCTCTGGTTCCCCGAGGCCGAGGCCAGCGCGCTGCTGTCCGCCGCCGCGGCGTCCGGGCTGCTGCGGCTGCTCCCGCCCGGCGACCCGTACCTGCAGACCAGGAACCGGCCCTTCCTCGTCCCCGACAAGGACAGGGAGAAGGAGCTGTGGCGGCCGCTCGGCAACCCCGGAGCCGTCCTGCTCGACGGGGAGATCGCGGGCACCTGGCGGACGGCGCGCAGCGGCTCCCGGCTCGATCTGACCGTCACGGCGTTCACACCACTCCCCCGCGCGCTGCTCGAAGCCGAAGCGGAGACCGTCGCGACGGCCAAGGGCGCGAGCTCCGTCCGGATCGTCGGCTGACGGCGGCTGGCCTGCCGGTCGCCGCGACGCTAACGTGGCGGCCCTGGGACCGGCGGAAAGGCGGAGTTGTGATCGGTTTGGGGGTGCATTTCGCGCTGACGCCCGAGCAGGAGGACGCGCTGCACGCGACGGTCGACGAGACGGCGGTCGTCGCGCTGCTCGACCGCATCGAAGCGGCCGACGGCGACCTGGTCGAATCCGACCAGGCATGGGACGTGATCCACCGGTGCCTCACCGACGGCACCCTCGACGGCGACGCGTACCCGCTCAGCCTGGCCGTCCTCGGCGGCGAAGAGTTCCTGTCCGACACCGACGGAACCGTCGCCTACATCGCACCGCACGAGGTCAAGGACGTGGCGTCGGCACTGTCGACCTGGAGCCTGGACACCTTCACGGCCCGCTACCGCGCCCTCCCCGACGACTTCCCCGGAGCCCTCGACGACGACGGGCTCGCCTACGCCTGGGAGCACTTCGAGGAACTCCGCGCCTTCTTCGACCGGACGGCCGCGGCGGGCCACGCCGCCCTGTTCACGATGGGCGTCTGAACAGGCCCCCGGCCGCGACCGCGTAGCAGAACAGCGCGGCGAACGCGCCGACCATGACACCCACCACACCGTGCTGGAGCTGCCCGGCGTCACCCCGCACCCAGATCCCGTGGGCGGCGCCCGCCAGAGCCGCCACGACCGTCACGACCGCGGTCACCACCCGCAGCGCCCTCGACGCCGCAGGCGCCGGATCAGCGACCGGCTCGGCCCGCCGCAACCAGCGGACACCCCAGACCGCCAGGACGACCAGACCGAAAACCCCCGAGCCGTACTGGAGATACCGGTAAATCGGGAAAACACCGACCTGCTCGGCGAGAAACGGCAGCCGCTGAACGACAGGCCCCGTCCTATGGGTGAAGGCATCCCACGCGACATGAGTGGCCTCCCCGACCAGAAGCGCCACCAGAACCCAGAGAACGTCCCAAGGCGAACGGAGCCTGAACGCCCCAGCCGGCACCGTCAAACGCTCCCGCAAACCCAACGGAGCCAACGCCAACAACGGACGCTTGAACAGACCATGGAACAGAACGAAAAGAACCACCGAGAACAACAACGTGACCGTGAACAGCCCCACCAGACCATGGCTCTCCGAGCGGGAACTCACCGGAGCGAACAACGGAACATCCGGCGCCATCGCCCCCACCGCCAACGCCGACGGCAACAACACACCCCGCCGCAACGGCAGAACCGCCGCCACATGACTCACCGTGAACGGCATCACTCACCACCCGTCACCATCTCGGCCGGCAGATGCGCCGTCGAACCCGCACGCACCAACCGACGCTCCCCCAACGAAAGCTCCACAATGCAGCCGTTCGGAGTCACAAAATTCCGAACGAACAACCGGAACCGCTCCAGATCAGCCTTCTCCGGCACCGACACCCCTGACAGAACCGACCAGACCACAGCCCGCATGAACAGACCATGCGTGAACACCGCGACGAAACCCTCACGAGCCGACAGATCATCAAGGCATTTCGTCGCCCTACCGAACAGATCAGAGAAAGACTCACCACCCTCGAACCGAAAATCCGGATCCGCGCCATCCCAGAACCGGCGCGCCAACGGCCGACGCTCCTCCACCGTCGACGCCCCACCCAGATCACCCAGATAAGTGAACTCCTCCACCGGCCACTCCTCATACGCCGACTCAACAAACCGCAACCGCGTCGGAACCGCCGTCTGCTTCGCCCGCACAAAAGAAGACGCCACAATCAGATCCGGCGCCTCACGGAAAGCCGTCATCACATGCGCCGCCTGCCGGCGACCCACCTCCGTCAACGGAGAACCACCCGGCGAACCACTCGGAAACCCAGCGTTCGACTCACTCTGACCATGCCTGACCAGCCACACACGCGTCATACCTATAAAATAGCGAAAGGCCCCGGACAAATGTCCAGGGCCTCTCAACAAATAATTGCGGCGGTGTCCTACTCTCCCACACAGTCTCCCATGCAGTACCATCGGCGCTGAAGGGCTTAACTTCCGGGTTCGGGATGGGACCGGGTGTTTCCCCTACGCAAATACCGCCGCAAAGTCTTTTGAATTATAGTGCAGATTCTACCAGCTGTTTTCTGGGAACCGCACAGGGACGCGAGCACACAAGCAGGATCTCGGATCATGGTTGTGTGTTGGTTAAGTCGCTCGGCCTATTAGTACCGGTCGACTCCACACCTTGCGGTGCTTCCATCTCCGGC
>NZ_BAAGZI010000091.1:0-18170 GCF_054778695.1 Actinocorallia lasiicapitis | reverse complement strand
CAGCGGCTGATGCGGCAGCGCCGCCTCGATCGCGGCCAGCTCCTCCCGCGAAGGGGCCCGGTCGACGGGGTAGGCCGGCACCTTGCCCGCGTTCGGCTTCGGCCGGTACACCAGCCCCAGCTCGAACACCGCCAGATCGGTCTGGCCGCGTCCGAGGTTGCGGGCCGCCGTGCGGAACAGGCCGGGCAGCAGCGTGGTGCGCAGCAGCGGCTCGTCCTCGGCCAGCGGGTTCGCCAGTCGCAGCGCGGTGCGGCGGGTGTCGTCGGCGGGGAGCTGGAGGGAGTCCCAGTCCTTCGCCGAGACGAACGGATAGCTCAGCACCTCGGTGTGGCCGGTCGCGGCGAGCACCCGGCCGAACCTGCGGCGCAGCCGCTGCTGCGCGGTCAGGCCCTTGCCCGCGGCGGGACGCGGCGCCCGCTCGGGGATCTGGTCGAACCCCTCCAGCCGGATGACCTCTTCGGCGAGGTCGTTGGGGTCGGTCAGGTCGGGCCGCCACGAAGCCGGGGTGACGGTGATCGGGTCGGTGCCGGTGATCGTGCAGCCGACCTCCTCCAGCCGCCGGACCACGGTCTCCCGCGCGTACTCGACACCCGACACCCGCGACGGATGCGACACCGGGATCGTGATCGTCACCGGGGTGTGCGGCGCTTCCGCCACGGTCACCCCCGGCACGATCCGCGCGCCGCCGAGCTCGGCCAGCAGCCGCGCCGCCCGCAGCGACGCCCGCAGCGGCAGCTCGCGGTCCACGCCGCGCTCGAACCGGTAGGACGCCTCGGAGTGCAGCTTGTGGCGGCGCACCATCTTCGCGACACCGACCGGGTCGAAGTGGGCCGCCTCGATGACGATGTCGGTGGAGTCGTCGGAGATCTCGGTCGTGAGCCCGCCCATGGTGCCGGCCATCGAGATCGGGCCGGAGCCGTCGGTGATCAGGATGTCCTGCGGGTCGAGGGCGCGGGTGACGTGGTCGAGGGTCTCGAGCTTCTCCCCCGCCTGGGCCCGCCGCACGACGATCTCGCCGGTCAGCTTGGCCGTGTCGAACGCGTGCAGCGGCTGGCCGAGCTCCATCATCACGTAGTTGGTGATGTCGACGGCCAGCGAGACCGGACGCATCCCGACCCGGTTCAGCCGGGTCTGCAGCCACAGCGGCGACGGCCGGGACGGGTCGAACCCGCGCACCTGGCGCAGCACGAACCGGTCGCAGGCCGACGGGTCGGCGATCGAAGCCGGGTAGGAGGCTCCCTCGTCCGGGCCGAGGTCGATCGCGGCCGGGTCGGTGAACTCCACGCCGTAGGCGATGGCGGCCTCGCGGGCCAGACCCCGGATGGAGTTGGCGTAGCCGCGGTCGGGCGTGACGGCGATGTCGAGGACGTCGTCGTCCAGGCCCAGCAGCTCGATCGCGTCGAGACCGACCGGAGTGTCCTGCGGCAGGATCAGGATGCCGTCGTGGTCGTCGCCGATGCCCAGCTCGCGCAGCGAGCAGATCATGCCCTCGGACAGCTTGCCGTAGGTCTGGCGCGCGCCGACCGCGAACCCGCCGGGCAGCACCGCGCCCGGCAGCACCACGACGACCTTGTCGCCGACGGCGAAGTTGCGCGCACCGCAGATCAGGTTCTGCGGCTCGGCGTTGCCGACGTCCACCGTGCACCAGCGGATCGGCTTCTTGAACTCGGTCAGCTCCTCGATGGTGAGGACCTGGCCGGTGCGGAGCGGGCCGGTGATGTCGGCCGTCTCGACCGTCTCGACCTCGAGGCCCGCGGCGATGAGCTCGGCGGCCAGTTCGCGGCCGGTCACCCCGTCGGGCAGCGCCACGTACTCACGCAGCCAGGAAAGCGGGGCCCGCATCAGATCTCCATCCCGAACGGGAGGGCGAACCGGACGTCGCCCTCGACCATGTCACGCATGTCCTCGACCCCGTGCCGGAACATCAGGGTCCGCTCGACGCCCAGACCGAACGCCCAGCCGCTGTACCGCTCCGGGTCGACCCCGGCGGCCGTCAGCACGCGCGGGTTGACCATCCCGCAGCCTCCGATCTCGATCCAGCCCTCCGACGAGCAGGTGCGGCACGGCGCGTCGGGGTTGCCGACCGACGCGCCCTTGCAGACGAAGCACTGCATGTCGACCTCGGCCGACGGCTCGGTGAACGGGAAGAACGACGGGCGCAGCCGCACCGGCAGCGGGTCGCCGAACAGGCCGTTGACGAACGCGGCGATCGCGCCCTTCAGATCGGCCATGGTCAGCCCCTCGTCGATCGCCAGCCCTTCGAGCTGGTGGAAGACCGGGCTGTGCGTGGCGTCCAGCTCGTCGGTGCGGAAGGTCTTGCCCGGCGCGACGACGTAGACGGGCAGCTCACGCGAGAGCAGCGCCCGCACCTGGACCGGCGAGGTGTGGGTGCGGAGCACCATCCCGGAGTCCTCGGACTCGACGAAGAAGGTGTCCTGCATCTCCCGGGCCGGGTGGTCGGGCGGGAAGTTGAGGGCGTCGAAGTTGAACCACTCGGCCTCGATCTCCGGGCCTTCGGCGATCTCGAAGCCCATCGACACGAACACGTCGGCCATCCGCTCGGCCATCGTGGTCAGCGGGTGGCGCGCGCCGACCGGCGAACGGTCCCACGGCAGCGTCACATCGACGGTCTCCTCGACCAGGACGCGCTCGTCCCGCTCGATCTCGAGCTGCTCCTGGCGGGCCTTGAGCGCCTGGTTGACGGCGCCGCGCGCCGAGCCGACCCGCTTGCCGGCCTCGGCCTTGGCCTGCGGCGGCAGCGCGCCGATCTCACGGTTGGCCAGCGCGAGGGGCGACCGGTCGCCCGCGTGGGCGAGCCGCACCTCCTTCAGCTCCTCCAGCGAGGCGGCGGCCGCGATCGCGTCGAGCGCCTCCTGGCGGAGCCGGTCGAGCTCCTCGGGCTTCAACGCGGCGACCTCGACCGGGTCGAACGACTTATTCGGTGCAGACATGGGTTCAACGGCTCCTGAGCGGGACGACCCGCAAAGTTTAGTGGCTGGGTGAGATCACGGAGTTCACCCCGGACGCCTGACAGCCCGCGCGGGCGCTTCGCCTCAGGCGAAGTCGGGAGCCCCGGCGGGCATGGTAAATCGGAACTCGGCGCCGCCGCCGGGGGCGCGCTGCACGTTGATCACACCGCCGTGCGCCTCGACGAGGCCCTTGACGATGTAGAGGCCCAGGCCGGTGCCCGCTCTGCGGTCGCGCCGCCAGAACTGCCGGAAGACACGCTGAGCGGCCTCGGGGGGGATGCCTTCGCCCTCGTCCCTGACGGACACGACGACCCCCTCCTTCCCGCTGTCCGGCTCGATGGCAATCGTGACAGTACCAGCGCCGTGCCGCACCGCGTTTTCCACGAGGTTGCCCAGGATCTGGCTGATTTTGTCCGGGTCGAGCCAGAGTTCGGGGAGCTCGCCCCTGATCTCCAGCCGGAACCGGGTGGCGGCCTCCCCCGCCGCGACACGCCCCGCGATGACCTTGCGGGCCTCGGCCCCCAGATCGACGACCTGCTTGCGCATCTCCAGCCGGCCGGCCTCGATCCGCGACACGTCCAGCAGCTCGGTGATCAGCCGGGTGACGCGGTCGGCGTCGGCGTTGACGGTCTCCAGCATGACGAGCTTCTGGTCGTCGTTGAACCGGTGCCATTTGGCCAGCAGCGTGGCCGTGAAGCCCTTGACGCTGGTCAGCGGCGACCGGAGCTCGTGCGCGACCGTCGAGACCAGATCGGCCCGCTGACGCTCCAGCCGGACCCGCTGCGCGGCGTCCCGCACGCCCAGGCTGAACCGTTCGACCCGGCCGCCGGGGTCGCGCCGGTAGGCGGCGGTGACGAGCACCTCCCGCCCGTCGGCGAGCTGGACGGTCTGCTCGGGGTGGCGGGTCCTGGTCGACAGGCCGCGGTAGGGGTCGATCGCCTTCCACCAGTCGCAGCCGTCGGCGCCCGTCAGCGGCAGGACGGCCGCGGCCTCCCGGCCCAGGGCCTGCTCGCGGCGGACCCCGGTGATCCGTTCGGCCATCCGGTTGAACACCACGATCCGGCCGTCGGCGTCGGCCACCACCAGACCGTCAGGAAGATCGTCTTCGGGGCGGGGGGCAGGGCGGGGTGAAGGCACGCGCGTGCCCGTCAGCGGCCTTTCCGCGCCCAACGCCATGACTAGAGCCTAGCCTCCACAGGTGACGCCTTGGGAGCATGAAACCCCTTACGGACAAGGGATTTCAGGCTGTCGTCGGCCATCTGAGATACCGACCGGAACGCGATCGGGGACG
The DNA here is from genome assembly GCF_054778695.1 of Actinocorallia lasiicapitis. Lineage (NCBI taxonomy): Bacteria > Bacillati > Actinomycetota > Actinomycetes > Streptosporangiales > Thermomonosporaceae > Actinocorallia > Actinocorallia lasiicapitis. The sequence continues at coordinate 13,910 of NZ_BAAGZI010000091.1, read as the reverse complement.
CCGTCGGCGTCAGATCCCGGACGCCGCCAGCGCGACCGCCTCGGCGACCTCGTCGCAGAGCGGGAAACGCCGGTCCAGACCGGTGATCTGGAACAGCCGGCGCTGCGCGGGACGCACCCCGGCCAACCACACCCCGCCACCCTGGGCACGGACCCGGTTGGCGAGCGCGACCAGAGCGTTCAGCCCGGAGGCGTCACAGAAAAGGACCTGCTCGAAATCGAGGACGATCGAGCCGAAACCCGCGTCGACGACGGCGGTCAGCTGGTCGCGCAGAGTCAGCGCGGACCGGAGATCGATCTCTCCGGCGACGGTCACCACGGCGGTGTCGCCATGCAAGCCCGAGAGCTCGACGTGCAGCAGGCGCTCCTCCGGCGTAGCGCACCGGAAGAGCGCCGAGCGCATCTGCTCGGACCTCGTGCGGCGGAGCATGTACTCCCTCTCCTTGGACAATGTCACGGCCCGCCGGCCCGTCCGGGGACGGATCTCGCGAGCCTCATGGTCATCTTGGCAGCACCGGGAGGTGCGCAAGGTGGCGCGGCACGTCCGGAGACGGTCATCACCTGGTGACAACCCCGCGCTTCGTACTTAGCGGTAAAGATCTTGCTGACCGGCCTTGACGGGTGGATCAGACGGGTGGATCAGGCTGCTAGCGCAGCACACGCTGGGCGCGCGCCGACGCGTAAAGACACACGGCCGCGGCCGTCGCGAGGTTCAGGCTCTCGGCCTTGCCGTGGATCGGCACCCGCACGACCTGGTCGGCGAGGGCCCTGACCTCTTCCGGCAGGCCCCAGGCCTCGTTGCCGAACACCCAGGCCGTCGGACGGGCCAGACCGCCGTCGTCGGCCAGGTCGTCGACCGTCCGCTCGCCGATGCCGTCGGCGGCCAGGACCGTCAGGCCCTGGGCCTTCAACGCCGGGATGAGCGTGTCGTAGCGCGGGCCGATGACCACCGGGAGATGGAACAGGCTGCCGGCCGAGGCGCGCACGCACTTGCCGTTGTACGGATCGACCGACGCGTCGGTGAAGATCACCGCATCGGCTCCCGCGGCGTCGGAGGCGCGCAGCACCGTGCCGGCGTTGCCGGGATCACGCACATGGGACAGGACGGTGACCAGCTTGGGCGAGCGGCTCAGCGCGTCGTCCAGGGTGACGTCCAGGAAGGTGCAGACCGCGAGCAGCCCCTGCGGGGTGACGGTCTGCGCCAGCTCGGCCATGACCTCGCCGGACACCCGCATCGCGGGAATCCCGGCGGCCTCGGCCTGAGCGATCAGCTCGGCGTGGCGGCTGGCCGCCTCCGCCGTGAAGTAGAGCTCCGCGAGGCCCTGCTTCAGGGCGAGGGCCTCACGGACCGCCTGCGGGCCCTCGGCGAGGAAACGCCGGTCCTGCTGGCGGAAAGCGCGTTTGGCGAGCCGTCGAGCCGACTTCACCCGAGGTGAACGGATCGAGGTCAGTTCCAGGCTCGCCATCATCGCTCCAGTCTAGGTTGACCGCCCTGGTGAATCTCAGGCCTCGACCGGCAGAGCGGCCTTGGCGACCTCGACGAGGGCCACGAAAGCGGCCTCGTCGTTGACCGCGAGCTCGGCGAGCATACGGCGGTCGACCTCGATCTCAGCGATCTTCAGGCCCTGGATGAACCGGTTGTAGGTCAGGCCGTTGGCGCGGACAGCCGCGTTGATGCGCTGAATCCACAGGCGGCGGAACTGGCCCTTGCGGTCCTTCCGGTCACGGAAGGCGTACGTCATGGAGTGGAGCTGCTGCTCCTTGGCCTTGCGGTACAGACGCGACCGCTGGCCGCGGTAGCCGCTCGCACGCTCCAGAACGACCCGACGCTTCTTGGCGGCGTTGACCGCCCGCTTCACGCGTGCCACGTGTGTTTACTCCTTCGTGGGGGCTCATCCCGTGCGGGGGTGAACCGGTCGAAAAGGCGGGGGAACCGTGTCCCGTCCCGCCCGAAAAGGTCTGGAGCGGCGCTTACTTGCGCAGCAGCTTCTTGATGGTGGGGGTGTCGGCCTCGGAGACCAGGGCGTAGCCGTCGAGACGACGGGTGCGCTTGGTCGACTTGTGCTCGAGCAGGTGGTTCTTGTTGGCCTTGCGGCGCACCAGCTTGCCGGAGCCGGTCAGCTTGAAGCGCTTCTTGGCGCCCGAGTGGGTCTTGGTCTTCGGCATGGTGGCCGTCTCCCTCGTTCTGGTTCTGGTCCCGCGGGGTGCGGGAGGCGTGACTGATCGGACGTACACCTTCATGCACGCCTTGATCAGCAACAGGTGCGTACATCCTGAACCCGGGTCCTGCTGTCCCTAGGAACTTCGTTCCTAAATCGGGAGCCAAGCAGACCCGGGTTCAGGTGGGTCTCACTCGGCCGGGGTGGCGTCTCCGACGGAGACTTCCTCGGCGACCGCCTCGGGGGCGGGGGCCTCTTCTTCCGCGGCCTCGTCGACCGGGAGCTCGTCGCCCTCACGGTCGCGGGCGGCGCGGGCCTCAGCCTGCTCGGCCTTGGCTTCGGCCTTCTTCTTGTGCGGCCCGATCACCATGATCATGTTCCGGCCGTCCTGCTTGGCGTTCGACTCCACGAAGCCGAGCTCCTCGACGTCCGCCGCGAGCCGCTGCAGGAGACGGAAGCCCAGCTCCGGACGCGACTGCTCGCGACCGCGGAACATGATCGTCACCTTGACCTTGTCCCCGCCCTTGAGGAACCGGACGACGTGACCCTTCTTGGTCTCGTAGTCGTGCGGGTCGATCTTCGGACGGAGCTTGATCTCCTTGATGATCGTGTGCGCCTGGTTGCGCCGCGCCTCACGCGCCTTCATCGCGGACTCGTACTTGAACTTGCCGTAGTCCATGAGCTTGGCCACGGGAGGCCGCGCGGTGGGCGCGACTTCGACCAGGTCGAGGTCGGACTCACGGGCAAGGTCGAGAGCCTTGGCGATCGGGACGATGCCGACCTGCTCGCCGTTGGGCCCGACCAGCCGGACTTCCGGCACGCGAATGCGGTCGTTGATGCGCGGTTCGGTGAAACGCTGTTCGGCGCTGATGGGACCTCCCTGGGCCTTACGTATCCTTTGACCTGTCGTACCCGGCCCCTGAAAAACAGGAAAGCCCCGCATAACACACATGCGAGGCCAAAGTCGGTCAGCCCTGACAAGGTTCCGCGGTACCGAACCGCGCCCCGTCGGGGATGTATGACACCTTCGAGAAGGTGTCGACCGGACCCGCCGACCCGGTCAGGGTCAGCAAGGTGGGAGTTGGCCTCCACTTGCGTGCCTGAAGCTCATAGGCTCCAGGCCGGTCGAACACCCAGACTACCAGACATCCGCACCGGTCCGACCGCGGACCGGACCAGCACGGACGCACCGGCCGTCAGCGCCGCTTGTTGCGGTCCTTGCGCTTCTCCCGGATCTTCATGGTCACCGAGATCGGGGTGCCCTCGAAGCCGAACTCCTCACGGATCCGGCGCTCGATGAACCGCCGGTAGCCCGGCTCGAGGAAACCGCTGGTGAACAGCACGAACCGCGGCGGACGGGTGCCCGCCTGGGTCGCGAACAGCACACGCGGCTGCTTGCCGCCCCGGATGGGGTGCGGGTGCGAGGAGACCAGATCGGCGAAGAACTGGTTGAGCTTGCCCGTCGGCACCCGGTAGGACCAGCTGTCGAGCGCCGTCTCGATCGCCGGGACCAGCTTCTCCATGTGGCGGCCGGTCTTCGCGGAGATGTTGACGCGCGGCGCCCAGCGGGCCGCCACGAGCTGCCGCTCGATCTCGCGGTCGAGGTAGAAGCGGCGCTCCTCATCGACCAGGTCCCACTTGTTGTAGGCGAGGACCATCGCACGGCCCGCGTCGACGACCGTGTTGATGATCCGCAGATCCTGCTCGGCGAGGCTGTCGCTGGCGTCGACCAGGACGACGGCGACCTCGGCCCGCTCCAGCGCCGACTGGGTGCGCAGGATCGCGTAGAAGTCCGCGCCCTGGTTCTCCCGGTGCCGCTTGCGGATGCCGGCGGTGTCGATGAACCGCCAGGTCTTGCCGCCCAGCTCGATCATCTCGTCGACCGGGTCACGCGTGGTGCCGGCCACCGAGTCGACGACGGCGCGCTTCTCCCCCGCCAGCTTGTTCAGCAGGCTGGACTTGCCGACGTTCGGGCGGCCCATCAGCGCCACCCGGCGCGGCCCGCCCGGCGCCTCGCCGATCCGCTCGCGCGGCGCCTCCTCGGGAAGCGACTCCAGCACCCGGTCGAGCAGGTCGCCGGAGGTGCGGCCGTGCAGCGCCGAGACCGGCATGGGCTCGCCGATGCCGAGGCTCCACAGCGCGGACGCCTCGATCTCGGCGCGCTGGTCGTCGACCTTGTTCGCGGCCAGGACGACCGGCTTCTTGGACCGGCGCAGGATCTCGACGACGGCCTCGTCCACGTCGGTGATCCCGACGGTGGCGTCGACCACGAACAGCACGACGTCGGCGAGCTCCACGGCGAGCTGGGCCTGCTCGGCGATCGCGGCGGCCAGGCCGCGCGAGTCGGGCAGCCAGCCGCCGGTGTCGACGACGGTGAAGTTCCGGCCGTTCCAGGACGCCGTGTAGGCGACCCGGTCCCTGGTCACCCCGGGAACGTCCTCGACGACCGCCTCACGGCGGCCGATGATCCGGTTGACCAGGGTCGACTTGCCGACGTTGGGCCGGCCGACGACGGCCACGACGGGCAGTTTCGGCTGCTCGTAGCCCTCTTCGTCCTCCTCCGAGAACTCCAGCTCGGAGAAGTTGACTTCATCGGGGTCGTAGGTCTCGAACTCCTCTTGGTCGGCGAAGTTCGAGGGGTATTCACTTTCAGTCACGGAAAAATCCCTTGTCCGTGGGGCGTACCGGCAGCCGCCACGGATCAAGAGTCCGTGATCAGATGCCGCGCTCCTTAGCGAGCCGCACGATCGCGTCGATCACCTCGTCGAGCCCTAGTTCGCTCGAATCGATCTCGACGGCGTCGTCGGCCTTGGTCATGGGCGCTGTGGCGCGGGTGGAGTCCAGCTTGTCGCGTCGTGCCTGGTCGGCCAGTGTCGTCTCGACCGAGACGGTGCCGATCTCCTTGGCGCGGCGCTGGGCCCTGGCCTCCTCGCTGGCGGTGAGGAAGACCTTGAGCGGCGCGTCCGGCGCGACGACGGTGCCGATGTCACGGCCCTCCGCCACGATGCCCCCGTCACCCATGATCTCACGCTGGATCACGAGGAGTCGCGAGCGGACCTCCGGCACCCGGCTGACGGCGCTCACCGAGCCGGTGACCTCCCGCGTGCGGATGGGCTCGGACACGTCCGTGCCGCCGACCGCGATGCCGGGCGCGTCCGGGTCGGTGGAGATGTCGATCTCGACCTCGCCGACCCGTGCGGCCACCGCCGCAGCGTCCTCGACATCGACGCCCTGCTCGAGCATCCACCAGGTGAAGGCCCGGTACATGGCGCCGGTGTCCAGATAACGGTACCCGAGAGTCCGCGCGACTCCCTTGGCCGCGCTCGACTTGCCCGAGCCCGACGGCCCGTCCATCGCGATGATCAAGATTCTTCGCTCCTCAGCGGGACGGACCAGCCCCGGTCCCGTAGTTCGGTGACCAGGGTCTCGGCGACCTCCGGTTTCACGGACAGTTCGGCCACGCCGAGCGGCAGGCCGGGCGAGTGCTCGATGGACAGGTCCTCGATGTTGACCCCGGCGTCGCCGACGGCCTGGAACAGCCGGGCCAGCTCGCCGGGCTCGTCGGGCACCAGGACCGACACGAGCGCGTAGTGGGAGGGGCGGCCGCCGTGCTTGCCGGGGATCCGGGAGCGGCCGCGGTTGCCGCGGGTCAGCAGGTCGCCGACCCGCTGCATGATCACGTCGGCGACGTCGGCCTCGGCCTCATGCGACGCCCTGAGCATGGCGGCGGCCAGGGCGAGATCGCCCGCGACCTCGTCCAGGACGGACGCGACGGCGTCGGCGTTGGCGGTGAGGATGCCGATCCACAGGGCGGGGTCGCTGCCCGCGATCCGGGTGACGTCCCGCACGCCCTGGCCCGCCAGGGCGAGCGCCGCGTCGGGCGCGTCACCGAGCCGGGCCGCCATCGCCGCGGAGACCACGTGCGGGCCGTGCGACACCAGCGCCATGGCCCGGTCGTGCTCGACCGGGTCGATGACCATGATCTCGGCGCCGCACGTCCTGGCCAGCGTCTCGACCGCGGCGATCGCCTCGGGACGTGCCGCCTCGGTCGGGCAGAGCGCCCAGGGACGGCCCAGGAACAGGTCGCCGCGGGCGGCCGCAGGGCCGGAACGCTCCCGGCCGGCGAGCGGATGCCCGGGGACATAGGTGGTCAGATCGCAGCCGAGTCTCAGGGCGTCCAGGACGGGCCTGGCCTTGACGCTGGCCACGTCGGTGAAGAAACGGGCGACGCCACGCTTCTGGAGGTCCTTGAGGGTCGCGGCGACGGCCGCGGGGGGCACGGCGATCACGGCCAGGTCGGCGGGCCGGTCGAGGCGGTCCGGCAGCGGGGTGCCCGCGCCGAGCCCGACGGCCAGGGCGAGCGACGCGGCGTCCCGGTCGGCCAGGAACACCTCCGCGCCGCTCTCCCGGACGGCGAGCGCCACGGAGGTGCCGATCAGGCCGGTGCCGACCACCACCACACGCTGGTTCTGCATGAGAAAACCCTATCGGGAGGAGCCGCGCTTACTGGGCGATGTCCAGGCGGAGGGCCGTGGCACCGCGCAGGTACACGTGGTTCATCTCCGACCGGGGGCGGTCGGTCTCGATGTGGGCCATCAGCCGGATCACCCGGGGCAGGGCGTGCGGAACGTCCAGCTCACAGGCGCAGATCAGCGGCACTTCGGTGAAGCCGAGCTTGCGGGCCGCGAGCGCGGGGAACTCGGCCGTCAGGTCGGGGGTGGCGGTGAAGATCACACTGATCACGTCGTCGGTGGTGAGCGTGTTGCGCCGCAGCACCTCGGTGATCAGTTCCGCCGTGGCCTCCAGGATCTGCTCCCGGTCGTCCGCCTCCACCTGGGTGGCTCCCCGCAGGGCACGTACCGCCACTGGCCGCTCCTCCTCGTCGCGCCGCCGTCCGCTAAAGACCGACGACCTTGTACAGGTCGGCGACTTCCTTCTCGGTCAGGGCGCGGGAGCTGCCCGGCTTGAGCCGCCCGAGGTTGATCGGGCCGAAACCGGTGCGCGCGAGCGACCTGACCGGGAAGCCTGCCTCCTTCAGCAGCCTACGGACGATGTGCTTGCGGCCCTCGTGCAGGGTCACCTCGACCAGCGCCCGGCGGCCCTCCTGCTCGAGCAGCTTGAAGCCGTCGATCTTGACGGGGCCGTCCTCCAGCACGACGTCCTTGAGCCGGCGGCCGAAGTCGCGCGGGATCGGCCCCGGGATGCTGGCCACATAGGTCTTGGTGACGCCGAACGACGGGTGGGTGAGCCGGTGGGCCAGCTCGCCGTCGTTGGTCAGCAGGATCAGGCCCTCGGTGTCGGTGTCGAGCCTGCCGACGTGGAAGACCCGCACCGTCAGGTCCTCGACGAACTCGATCAAGGTCCTGGTGCCCTGGCCCTTGGCCATGGTCGACTCGACGTTCAGCGGCTTGTTCAGGGCGATGTACTTGAACTCCTGCCAGGTGGTGATCTGGCGGCCGTCCACGGAGATCTCATCGGTCTTGGGATCGACGCGCTCGCCGAACCAGGACACGACCTTGCCGTTCACCTTGACCCGCCCGGCGGCGATGATCTGCTCGCAGGCGCGCCGCGAACCGATCCCGGCGTCGGCCAGGACCTTCTGCAGCCGTACGCCAAGCTCATCTTGCGAAGTCATCCGTGAATTTCCTCAATATCCGAGATCTCGTCGGGCAGGTAGGGAGCGAGCTCCGGCAGGTCCTCGATCGAGGTCAGGCCGAGACGCTCCAGGAAGTACCCGGTCGTCTTGTAGAGCAGGGCCTGGGATTCCGGGTCCTGCCCGGCCTCCTGGATCAGGCCCCGCAGGGTCAGGGTGCGCATCACGCCGTCGCAGTTGACGCCGCGGATCGCCGACACGCGCGCCCGGGAGACGGGCTGCCGGTAGGCGATCACCGCGAGGGTCTCCAGCGCGGCCTGGGTCAACCGGGTCTGCTGGCCGTCGGTGACGAACCTCTCGACCACGGGAGCGCAGTGCTCGGCCGTGTAGTAGCGCCAGCCTCCCGCGATCTCCCTCAGTTCGAACCCCCGGCCCTGGGCGCGGTATTCCGCGGCCAGTTCCCGCAGCGCCGCCTGGACGTCCGCGGTCGGGTGCTCGAGCAGCTGCGCGAGGGTCATCTCGGCGACGGGCTCGTCCACCACCAGCAGGATCGCCTCAAGGGCGGCCTTGATCGGCGGCATCTCGTCGGTCACTGCTGTTCGTCATCCTCTGCTGGCGGCGGGGTGCCCTCGAACTCGTCGGCGAGCTTGATCTCGCCTTCTTCCGTGCCCGTCCAGGCCACGTGCAGCTCACCCAGGGGTTCGCTCTGGTCGAAGCTGACGGCCTGCTCGCGGTAGAGCGTCAGCAGGGCCAGGAACCGCGCGACGACCTCGAAGGTACCGGCGCAGTCGGCCGTCAGGACCTGGAAGGTGGCGTTCCGCAGTTCCCGCAGCCTCGCTACGAGGATAGCGCCCTGCTCCTCGATGGAGGCCAAAGGCGTGTACATGTGCTCGACCGAGACGCCGGGCGGGGCCGGTTTGGGCTGGAAGACCCGCGCGGCGATCTGCGCGAACTGGTCGGCCCCGATGCCCAGCAGCACCTCGGGCAGCAGGTTCGCGAACCGCGGCTCCATCGGCACCATCCGCGGGTACCGGCGTGACTCCTCGGCGATCAGGCCGCTGAAGAACTTCGCGACCTCCTTGTAGGCCCGGTACTGCAGCAGCCGGGCGAACAGCAGGTCGCGGGCCTCCAGGAGGGCCAGATCCTCCTCGTCGTCGACCTCGCCGGACGGCAGCAGCCGCGCGGCCTTCAGATCGAGGAGGGTCGCCGCGACCAGCAGGAAATGGGACGCCATGTCGAGGTCCCATTCGGGGCCCTGCGCGCGGATGAAGGCGATGAACTCGTCGGTGACCTGGTGGAGGCTCACCTCGGTGATGTCGAGCTTGTGCTTGGCGATCAGGCCGAGCAACAGGTCGAACGGGCCTTCGAAGGCGTCCAGATGCACCTGGAAGCCCGAGGGCTCGTCGGTCTCCTGCTCGGTCACGCCTCCCACCGTAGTGGAGAAGCGCATTTAGGTGATCTGCTGCCAGCGCTGGATGACTTCCTTGGCCAGCTCGCGGTAGTGGTTGGCGCCCATCGAGGAGGGGTCGAAGGTGGTGATCGGCTCGCCCATGACGGTGGCGTCGGGAAAACGCACCGTCCGGTTGATCACGGTGTGGAACACCTTGTCGCCGAACGCCTGGACGATCCGCTGGAGCACCTCGCGGGTGTGCAGGGTGCGGGAGTCGTACATGGTGCCGAGGAAACCGTCGATGACCAGGGTCGGGTTGATCCGCTGCTGGACCTTCTCGATGGTCTCCATCAGCAGGGCCACCCCGCGCATCGCGAAGTACTCGCACTCCAGCGGCACGATGACGCCCTGGGCCGCGGCGAGCGCGTTGATCGTCAGCAGGCCGAGCGACGGCTGGCAGTCGATCATGATGTAGTCGTAGTGGTCGACGGCGCTCTTGAGCTTGCCCGACAGGATGTACTCGCGGCCCACCTCGTGGACGAGCTGCACTTCGGCGCCGGACAGGTCGATGTTGCTGGGGAGGAGGTCCATGCCCTCGACCGAGGTCTCCAGGAGGATGTCCTCCCAGTCGGTGTCGCTCTCCAGCAGCATGTTGTGCACGGTGACGTCGAGCTGGCGCGGGTCGCCCTGGCCGAGGCCGACAGAGAGCGCGCCCTGCGGGTCGAAGTCGACGAGCAGCACCTTGCGGCCCTGCTCGGCCAGTGCCGCGCCGAGGTTGATCGTGGTCGTGGTCTTGCCGACCCCGCCCTTCTGGTTACAGACCGCCACGATACGGGCGGGGCCGTGCTCCAGCAGGGGCTCCGGATCAGGGAAGAAGGGGACGGGTCGTCTGGTCGGCCCGAGCGTCTTACTCGGGTCGGTCGCGATCGCGGCGGAGAGCACGCTCTCGGCACCTGCGTCTGGCATCAGTTCGAACCTCCCCGACGGCATGGAAAGCCGCCTGTTGAGGGACTCTAGGACGCACGGGCACGAAGCGGCAACACAACGCGCCGTAGCGGTCCAACCCCGTTTCCCAGGCAGGGGCGGTTCAAGCCGGTGTCACGCCCGGGTCATGCCCGCGCCCGGGGGTGCGCCGTCGCGTACACCTCGCGCAGGAGCTGGACCGTCACCAGCGTGTAGACCTGAGTGGTCGTCACCGAGGCGTGCCCCAGCAGCTCCTGCACCACCCGGACGTCGGCGCCGCGCTCCAGCAGATGGGTCGCGAAGGAGTGCCGCAGCGTGTGCGGGGACACATGGTCGAGTCTCGCCTTGTCGGCGGCGGCGCCCAGCACCATCCAGGCGCCCTGGCGGGACAGCCTGCCGCCGCGGGCGTTGAGGAACAGCGCGGGCACGCCGCGGCCCGCCCTGACCAGTTCGGGACGCGCCCGCACCAGATACGACTCCAGCGCGCGGCCCGCGTACCCGCCGATCGGGACGACCCTGACCTTGCTGCCCTTGCCGGAGACCCGGACGAAACCGCTCTCCAGATCGACCTCGTCGAGGTCGAGGCCGAGGGCCTCGCTGATCCGGGCGCCGCAGCCGTACAGCAGCTCCAGCAGCGCACGGTCGCGCAGCCCGCGCGCGGACTCGTCGCCGGACGCCTCCAGCAGCCGCTCCACGTCGGTCAGCGAGATGGCCTTGGGGAGCCGGCGCGGCGGGGACGGCGGTTTGACCTCGCGGGACGGGTCGAGCGCGGCGATCCCCTCGCGGACCGCGAACCGGTGCAGCCCCCGGACGGCCACGACGGCCCTGGCCGCCGAGCCCGCCGACAGCGGCGGCCTGTCGGCGCAGCCCTCGCGGAGCACCGCGAGGAACGCGGCGACGTCGGCCTCCCTGACCTCCGCGAGGTCGCCGAGGCCCCGGGACTCCAGGAACTCCCCGTACCGGCGCAGGTCACGCCGGTAGGAGCTCAGGGTGTTGGCGGCGAGCCCGCGCTCGACCGCCAGATGGCCGAGATAGGCACGGAAAGCGGTTTCAACCCCTGGGAGCGCGCTCATGACGCGCCCAATCATGCCGGAAGCCGGGCCTCCGGCGCGTCTTTGTCGCGCAGGTGTTTGAATCCCGTGCCCTGCGCCGCCTTGGCGGCGAGGATCGCGATCACCGCGAGCCCGTTGTGGATCTCGCCTGCGAGCACTTTGGCGACGGCCTCCTCCAGCGGCACCCAGACGGCCGGCATGTCGGCCTCCTCGTGTCGCCGCACGAAGTCGATCTCCTCGTCCGGCACGCGTTCGACGTCGCGGGCGAGGAAGACCCTGACCCGCTCGTCGCTCATGCCGGGGGTGAGGAAGCCGTCCACGAGCACGTGCCAGGAGGCGGCCTTGTAGCCGGCCTCCTCCAGCAGCTCACGCTCGGCGGTGCGCCACAGCGGCTCGCCCTCCACGTCCCGCAGCCCGGCGGGCACCTCCCACAGGAGGTGCTTCACCGGATGGCGGTACTGGCGGATCATCAGCACGCGGTCCTGGTCGTCCAGGGCGATCGTGCCGACGGCGCCCGGATGCAGGATGTACTCGCGGTTGACGGCCACGACGCCGTCGCCGTCGGGCATGAGCACGTCGTCGGACCTGACCGTCACGATCCGGCCCTTGAAGTGCTCTTGCGTGCCGACGACCTGCCACGTCTCGGGGACGTCAGTTATCTCCATACTGAGATTATCCCTGACGCTCCAGGGCCGCGGCGATCAATCCCGAGAAAAGCGGGTGGGCGCGGGTCGGGCGCGAACGGAACTCGGGGTGCGCCTGGGTCGCGACGTAGAACGGGTGCTCCTCGCGCGGCAGCTCGACGTACTCCACGAGCCGGCCGTCGGGCGACAGGCCCGAGAAGACCAGTCCGGCCTTCTCCAGGTCGGCGCGGTAGGTGTTGTTCACCTCGAAGCGGTGCCGATGACGCTCCTCGACCTTCGGCGCGCCGTACAGCTCGCGCACGATGGAGCCCTCGGCGAGGTCGGCCGGGTAGAGGCCCAGGCGCATGGTGCCGCCTAGGTCGCGCTCGCCGGAGACCACGTCGAGCTGGTCGGCCATGGTGGAGATGACGGGGTGCTCGGTGTTCTCGTCGAACTCGGTGCTGCCCGCGTCGGCGATGCCGGCGAGGTTGCGCGCACCCTCGATGACCATGCACTGGAGGCCGAGGCAGATGCCCAGGGTCGGGATCTTGTTCTCGCGGGCGTAGCGCAGCGCGCCGAGCTTGCCCTCGATGCCGCGCACGCCGAAACCGCCCGGCACCAGGATGCCGTCCACATCGCCGAGCTGGGCCTTGGCGCCCTCGGGGGTCTGGCAGTCGTCGGACTTGACCCACTTGATCTTGACGCGGGCGTCGTTGGCGAAACCGCCGTGGCGCAGGGCCTCGGTGACCGACAGGTAGGCGTCGGGCAGGTCGATGTACTTGCCGACCAGGGCGATCGTCAGCTCGGAGGCCGGCTGGTGGACGCGGCGCAGCAGGGTGTCCCACTCGCCCCAGTCGACGTCGCGGAACGGCAGGCCGAGGCGGCGCACCACATAGGCGTCCAGGCCCTCGGCGTGCAGGACCTTCGGAATGTCGTAGATGCTGGCGGCGTCGACGGCCGAGACGACGGCGTCGCGGTCCACGTCGCACATCAGGCTGATCTTGTGCTTGATCGACTGGGAGACCGGGCGGTCGGAGCGGAGCACGATCGCGTCCGGCTGGATGCCGATGCTGCGCAGCGCGGCCACCGAGTGCTGGGTCGGCTTGGTCTTGAGCTCGCCGGACGGGCCGATGTACGGCAGCAGCGACACGTGCAGGAAGAACACGTTCTCGCGGCCGACCTCGTGCCGGATCTGCCGGATCGACTCCAGGAACGGCAACGACTCGATGTCGCCGACCGTGCCACCGACCTCGGTGATCACCACGTCGACGTCCGGGCCCGCCATGCCGCGGATCCGGTCCTTGATCTCGTTGGTGATGTGCGGGATCACCTGGACGGTGTCGCCGAGGTACTCCCCGCGCCGCTCCTTAGTGATCACGTTGGAGTAGACCTGGCCGGTCGTGACGTTCGCGGACCCGTGCAGGTCGGTGTCCAGGAAGCGCTCGTAGTGGCCGATGTCCAGGTCGGTCTCGGCGCCGTCGTCGGTGACGAAGACCTCACCGTGCTGGAACGGGTTCATCGTGCCGGGATCGACGTTGAGGTACGGATCCAGCTTCTGCATGGTGACCCGCAGGCCCCGCAGGGTGAGCAGACGCCCCAGACTGGAGGCCGTCAGACCCTTGCCGAGGCTGGAGGCGACACCGCCGGTGACGAACAGGTGCTTGGTGGTGCGAGCTTTGGTTGCCGAAGGCAAGAGAGTTCTCCCCGTGGTCGTTTCTGCGGCGGCGACAACCGCCCTGTCCACGGGGTACCAGCCTATCTCACTCACGAGGTGCGCTCGGCTGCGCCCCTGGTGAGACCCTGTCCGCCCGACCGGGAAAGCCGTTTCTAGCCGGGGAAGCCGTTGCGGTCGTTCAGGGTGGCGCCGTTGACGCCGACCTCCGACAGGGCCGCGTGGGCGTGCAGCGGCGACGACGGCATGATCACACGGAGCTGGCGGGTGAGCTCGTCGATCAGGCCGCGGGCCTGCTCGGCGGCGTCACGGGCCGCGTCGCGCTCCTGGGAGAGCCCGGCGAGGGCGGCGCGCTGCTCGGTGACGGCCTCGGCGATCTGCTCGACCCAGGCGTCGCGTTCCTTGACCTTCTCCTGGGCGGCGTCGCGCTCGCCGGCGATCTGGCGGACGGCCGCCATC
>NZ_BAAGZI010000090.1:0-18360 GCF_054778695.1 Actinocorallia lasiicapitis | reverse complement strand
CGAGCAGCGCCCGCGCCCGCAGCGGTTCGGCCCGCGCCACGGCGTCGTCGAGGAAGCGGAGCGCCCGCGCCCGGTCGCCGGACGCGGCGGCGTGCTCCGCCGAGTGGTAGAGCGCCTTGGCCAGGTCGTAGGGGTGGTCGAGGGCCGTCCAGGCGTCGCGGACGGCTGCCCAGCCGGGTTCCTCGCCCCGGATCCTGGCGGCGTGCGCCTCGAAGGTGACCTTGTGGGCGTGCTGGAGTTCGCCCGGCACCGGCAGCGACGCCGCACGCGCCGCGTACGGGGCGAGCTCGCCGGGGTTCGCGCAGGCCAGGGCCGTGGCGACCAGTCCGGGCCAGGTGTAGCGGGCCTCGTCGCTCATCCCGGCGTGCTCCTTGAGCGGTTCCGCCGCGGCCAGCGCCAGGTCGGGACGGCCCTGGGCGAGCCGCAGCACGATCTCCATCTGGGTCACCGGCAGGATGTCCTCGGCCCGGCGGAGCGGGCCGACCGCGCACGCCGACCGGGCCGCGGGCAGCAGCCCCTCCGCCTGGTCGAGTTCGCCGCGCGCCAGGTGGACGGTCCCGGCGAGGAAGAGCAGCCCGCTGCGGTGCCGGCGGAGCGGCCGCCGTTCCAGCGCCCGCTCGATGATCACCAGGGCCTCGTCCCAGCGGCCGAGCGCCACCATCGGCTCGGCCATGTTGATGCCGAGGACCGTGCCGACGGTCCGCATCATCCCGTAGCCCTGCGCCTTGTCGATGCCGCGCCTGGCCTCCCTGATGGCCTCCTCGTGCCGGCCCATCCCCTCCAGCACATGGGAGCGCGCCAGCTCCAGCCGGAGGATGTCGTCGAGGTCCTCGGTCTCGGCGATCAGCGGTTCCACGGCGTCGAGCAGCGCCATCCGCTCCTCGTCCGGCCGGGTGCTGCGGACGGCCAGGGTGATCCGGGCGCTGGACTCGGCGGTGGCGTCACCGATCCGTGCGCCCAGCTCGGCGGCGTCCCGCGCGTACCGTCCGGCCTCCTGGGAGCAGCCGGGCAGCTTGTACAGATGGACGGCCATCATCGCCAGCGCCCGCGCCTTGATCTTGCCGTCGGCCGGCAGCATCGCGATGGTGTCGCGCATGTCGCCCAGGCTCTCGATCCGGTTCTGCCCGTAGAGCAGCACGCCCCGCAGCCCGAGCAGGACCGCCCGGTCCTCGGGACCCACCTCGCCTCTGAGCGCC
Organism: Actinocorallia lasiicapitis; assembly: GCF_054778695.1. Classification (NCBI taxonomy): domain Bacteria; kingdom Bacillati; phylum Actinomycetota; class Actinomycetes; order Streptosporangiales; family Thermomonosporaceae; genus Actinocorallia; species Actinocorallia lasiicapitis. The sequence goes on along the minus strand of NZ_BAAGZI010000090.1, from coordinate 17,164 downwards.
TGGGTGGCGAGCTTGATACCGCGCTCGTCCTCGCCGGCGCTCCGCGCGAACTCCACCGCCTTGATCATCACATCGAGATGGCGGACGGCGGCCCGCCGGTCCGCGGGCACCCGGTCCCAGAGTTCCAGGACCCGTTCCAGCATCCGCAGCGCCTCGGCGTGCGCGAACTTCGACGCCGCCTCCTCGGCCGCCGCCCAGGCGCTCTGCAGGGCCCGGTCCAGCTCGTGGGCCGCGTACCAGTGGTAGGCGCGCTCGCCGGTGGCGCGGCCCGGCGCGACCAGCCCCGGACGTTCGGTCAGCGCCTCGGCGTACCGGCGGTGCAGCCGGCTCAGCTCGCCCGGCAGCAGATCGTCGTAGACGGCCTCACGGATCAGGGCGTGCCGGAAGGAGTAGCCCTCCCCGTCGGGGACGAGGATGTTGGCGGCGACCGCGGGCCGCAGATTCCGGTTCAGCTCGGCGTCGTCCAGCCCCGCGACGGCCGCCAGCAGCTCGTGCTCGAACCTGGTGCCGCCCGCCGCGGCGACGCGCAGCAGCTCCTGGGTGTCGTCCGGCAGTTTCTGGAAGCCGATCAGCAGCAGGTCGCGCAGCGAGTCGGGCAGCATCCGGCCACCGATCTCGGCCAGCGCCTCCGCGAACAGCGGGTTGCCCTCGCTGCGCTGGAACACCTGGTCGACGATCGGTTCCCCGGGGTCGTGGCCGAGGGTGTGGTGCAGCAGCCTGCGGGTCTCGGCGCGGGTGAAGCGGCGCACCTCGACCCGGTCGACCAGCTCCACGCGCGCCAGCTCCGCCAGCAGCGGCCGGAGCGGATGGGCGCGGTCCAAGGCGTCACTGCGGTAGGTGACGACGATCAGTACCTCGCCGCCGAGGTTGCGGATCAGGAACTCCAGCAGATCGCGGGACGACTTGTCGGCCCAGTGGGCGTCCTCGATCACCAGGGCCATCGGCGCGAGCCGCTCCAGCAGCGTCAGCACCAGCTCGAACATCCGGGCCCTGGACTCCACCGAGGAGTCCTGCGGCTCCCCGAACTCCGGTAGCAGCCGCGCCAGCCCGCTCGCGCCCGGCAGCAGCTCGCCGACCCCGTCGACCCCGATCTCCCGGACCAGGGTGCGCAGCGCGGCGCTGAACGGCGCGAACGGCAGCCCGTCGGTGCCCATCTCGACGCAGCCGCCGGCCAGCACCCGGACCCCGGCCTGCGCCTGGAACTCGCGGATCAGCCTGGTCTTCCCGATCCCCGCCTCACCGCCGACCAGCAGCGCGGCCGGCGCCTCCGCCAGCGCGCGGTGCAGCCTCTTCAAATCCTTGACGCGGCCGACCAGGGGGTGAGGGGTCACCTGATCCAATATGCCAGGTGAAATGAGTGTTTCCGAATGATTAAGCCGGTGGCGTCACCTTTGGACGCGCCTAGCTGGACGCGCATAGCTCCGTGGCCGGGGAGCCCCCTCCCGCTTCCCAGCCACGGAGCCGTCGGACCACACGGGAACTTGTGGTGTGGCCTCCGGCCCTCCACCCCGGGGTTGATCCCGCCCAGCGCTGGGCGGAGAGGCGAGCGAGGGACCATCTGGCCACGCCCAGTCTCCCGCCACGAGACGCCCGGCACATCGGGAGACTCCCCGATGCGCCTACCTAATTCACGGCCGGGACATACCTACGAGCCGCAGGTCACAGCGTCAACGCCAGACCGATCCTCGCGGCGACCTCCTGCATCCGCTGGACGTTCGCCTGGACGTGGCCGAGCCGCCCGGCCCGGCACGACACCGCCAGCGCGCCCACCACACCGCCCTCGTCGTCGGTGACGGGAACGGCCGCGCAGCCCGTGCCGATCGCGTACTCCTCCTTGTCGAGGGAGACCCCCGACGGGCGGAGCATCCGCAGCAGCCGGTCGGCGCTGGTGATGGTGTGCGGGGTCAGATCGACCAGCGGATGCCGGGACAGGTAGTCGCGGCGCCGGTCGTCCTCGAGCTGGCCGAGGATGCACTTGCCGATCGCGGTGGCGTGCGCGGCGTCGTCCAGCCCCACCCACAGGTCGACGCGCGGGGTGCGCGGCCCGTCGGCGACGTCGATGATCCGGATCTCGTCGTCCTCGTGGACGCCGAAGTAGGCGGCGACGCCCAGCTCGTCGCGGAGCCCCTGCAGGATCGGCCGGATCCGGGCCAGGGTCCGCTGGGTTCTGCCCTGGGCGTGCAGGGCGCCGACGCTCGCGCCGAGCACCCACACCCCGTCGGGCAGTTTGTCGACATAACCCTCGTGGGCGAGGGTGCGCAGCAGGTGGTAGGCCGTGGCCAGCGGCAGCCTGGCCTCGCGTGCGAGCTGTTTGGCGGGGGCGCCGCCGGGGTGGGCGGCGACGGTCTCCATGAGATGCAGCGCCCGCTGCACGGAGGCGATGAGCGTGGGTTTGCGTGTCTCCTCCATCACGGAAAGCGAACACCGTTCACCCCGAGCGGTCAAGCCGTTTGCCGAACTCGCGTTTGGCGACCTGGTCGATCGGTGGAACCGTCGCCCGCCGCCGCGGTCCGCCGCCGCGTTTGAGCGCCGTCTCCAGCTCCTTCACGCGGTCCTCCAGCTCCAGGATCCGCCGTACCGCCGCCAGGGTCAGGCCCTGGCCGACGACCAGCTCGTGCACGTACACGAGCCGCTGGATCTCCGCCCGCGTGTAGCGGCGCTGCCTGCCCTCGGTGCGCGAAGGCGACAGCACGCCGTGCTCGTCCAGCCTGCGCAGGAACGCCTGCTGGACGCCGAGCATCGAGGCCACCTGGCCGACGGTGTAGAGCGGCGCCTGATCGTCGTCGATCGCCAACATGAGCAGAAAGATAACGATCTCGGCCGGGTTCTCCCCCGCCCGAACCCCCGCAGACACGTAAAGGTCGCGTGCGGATCGGCGGGCGGCTCAGGTTCCGGTGAACTCCGGCGGCCGCTTCTCCAGGAACGCGGTGATGCCCTCTTTGGCGTCGTCGGTCTTGGCGAGCTCGACCAGCTCACCGAGGAGCTCCTCGACCTGGACGTCCAGGGCCTTGCCCTCGCTCGCGAAGAACGCGGCCCGCCCCCGCGCGAGGCTGAGGGGCGACTTGGCGGCGATGGCGCGCGCCAGCTCGTGGACGCGTCCGTCGAGCTCGCCCCTGGGCACCGCCTCGGTGATCAGCCCGATCTCCACACCCTGCGCCGCCGAGATGTACTCGCCGGTGTAGTACAGCTTGAACGCCTGCTTGGGCGCGACGTTCCGGCCGATGATCGCCATGATCATCATCGGCCAGAGCCCGACGTTCACCTCGGGCGTCCCGAGCTTCACGTCGTCGGCGGCGATCACGAGGTCGGCGCTGACGGCCAGCCCGAGCCCGCCCGCGACCGCGCTCCCGTTGAGCCGCGCGATCAGCGGCTTGCCGAGCTTCGGCGCCGCCGTGAACAGCTTGTAAGGCGCGCTCTCCTTGATCGCCCCTTCGGCCCCGTCCAGCCGAAGCGACCCGAGGTCCGCCCCGGAACAGAACGCCCGATCCCCGGCGCCCGTCAACACGACGACCCGCACCTCAGGATCTTCCCTGGCCCGATCGAACGCCGCCAGAAGCTCCCAGATCATCCCCTCGGACAGCGAGTTCCGGGCCTCCGGCCGATCAAGCGTGACGGTCGCGATCCGATCGGCGACCTCGTAGCGAACCGACATCAGCAACCCTCATCTCTCACGACGACCCCGTCACTGCGCGCGGGTCTTCGCGGCCCGCGCAGAACCGCGCCGGTGCGGCAGCGGACTGCCGCACCGGCGCGGTTCATCAAAAGCAAGCGCTCGCTCTAGATGCGCTCGATGATCGTCGCGTTCGCCTGGCCGCCACCCTCGCACATGGTCTGCAGGCCGTAGCGGCCGCCCGTGCGCTCGAGCTCGTGGAGGAGCTTAGTCATGAGGATGCCGCCGGTGGCGCCGAGGGGGTGGCCGAGGGCGACGGCGCCGCCGTTGGGGTTGACCTTGGCGGGGTCAGCGCCGAGCTCCTTCTGCCAGGCCAGGACGACCGGCGCGAAAGCCTCGTTGATCTCGGTGACGTCGATGTCGGCCATGGACAGGCCGGACTTCTTGAGGGCCTTCTCGGTGGCCGGGATCGGGCCGGTCAGCATGTACACCGGGTCGGAGCCGGCGAGCGCGAGGGTGTGGATGCGGGCGCGCGGGGTGAGGTTGTGGGTGCGCACGGCCTCTTCGGAGGCGATGAGCAGCGCCGACGCGCCGATCGCGATCTGGGAGGAGACCGCAGCGGTGATCACGCCGTCCTCGCGGAGGGTCTTGAGCCCGGCCATCTTCTCGAGGGTGGTGTCGGGGCGGGCGCATTCGTCGCGCTCCAGCCCGGCCAGCGGGGCGATCTCGCGGTCGAAGTAGCCGGCCGCGATGGCCTTTCCGGCGCGGATGTTGGATTCGAGGGCGAACGCCTCGAGCTCCTCGCGGGTCAGGCCCCACTTCTCGACCATGAGTTCCGCGCCGCGGAACTGGGAGATCTCCTGGTCGCCGTAGCGGTCCTTCCAGCCCTGGCCCCAGGGCATTCCGGCCTTGGCGTTCCAGTTGTCGTCCAGCGGGACGGAGGAGCCCATCGGCACGAGCGCCATGTTCTCGACGCCCGACGCGATGACGAGGTCCTGGGTGCCGGACAGGACGCCCTGCGCGGCGAAGTGGACCGCCTGCTGGGACGAGCCGCACTGGCGGTCGATGGTGACGCCGGGCACCGACTCGGGCAGCCCGGCCGACAGCCACGCGGTGCGCGCGACGTCGAGGGTCTGCGCGCCGGCCTGCATCACACAGCCCATGATCACGTCTTCGACGGCGGCGGGGTCGATCCCGGTCCGCTCGACGAGGGCCTTGAGCACGTGCGCGCCCAGGTCCGCGGAGTGAACGTCCTTGAGGGCACCCTTCTTGGTGCCGACAGGGGTACGAACCGCACCGACGATGTACGCCTCGGCCACGACGCCTCCAGAATCTCCGTTGAAAGGGGCTGGCAGTTGACCGAACCGTATTCGGTCGAATGTCAGTGGCAGCTTACCGCCTGGTAGGCCGCCACCCAACCGTGACCCCCGCCACGTCCCAGGCCGGTCAGCCGCGGCTGAAAGTGCCCTGGTCGGCGTCCGAGCCGAGGGAGGTGCGGGCGATCTTGTCGAGGAGGGTCTGCAGTTCGGGGTTGGCGTCGGGTTCCCAGCCGTCCAGGAGGTGGTGGAGTCCCTTGGTGCGGGCTTCGACCAGCTTCTCGTCGGCGGCGCGGCCCGCGGGCGTCAGGACGACGTCGCCGCCCGAGCGCACGGCGTAGCCCTCGGAGACGAGCCGGTCGACGAACGGGGCGCCCTCGGTGCGCGGGATGTCGCCGCGCTGGGCGAGGGTCTCCCCCGGCATCCGGCCGCCGGCCGCGGCGACCCGGCAGAGCACCCACATGCTGCCGGCCGGCAGGTCGACCCCGGCGCGCATCCCGAGCCCGGTGTACAGGGTGCGGGCGTCGGCGTCGGAGCGCAGCAGCCGCGCCAGCGACATCTCCAGTTCGGCGAGGGAGGTGCGGCTGGTCGGCGCGCCCATCCCCTCGGCCAGGTCGGCCTCCCGGTTCGTGGTCTTCAGCGGCACCTCCTTGAGGAACCAGCTCAGCACGAACGCGACGGCCGCGATCGGCGCGGCGTACAGGAACACCGACTGGATCGCGTCGACGTAGGCGCCGAGGATCGCCTGGGCGTCCTGCGGCGGCAGCTTCTTGATGACGGCCGCGTTCTGCTGGAGCTCCTCGACGTTCACACCGGGCGGCAGGGTCACCCCGCGCAGCGCGTTGGCGATGTTGGTGGCGAGCGCGTTGCTGAACACCGAGCCGAACACCGCGACCCCGAACGAGCCGCCGATCGACCGCAGGAAGGTGTTGCCGGACGTCGCGACCCCGAGGTCCGCGTACGGCACGTTGTTCTGGACGGCGATCACCAGCACCTGCATCACACAGCCGAGGCCGAAGCCGAGCAGCGCGAAGTACAGGCTCTGCTCCAGCGTGCTGGTGGTGGCGTCGAGCCGCGCCAGCAGCAGCATCGAGACGGTCGTGATCGCCGTGCCGACGATCGGATAGATCTTGTACCGGCCGGTCCTGGAGATGAGCTGCCCGGAGATGATCGACGTGACGAGCAGCCCGCCCATCATCGGCAGCAGCGCCAGCCCCGACATGGTCGGCGAGACTCCCTTCACCACCTGCAGGTACACCGACAGGTAGGTGAGCGCGCCGAACATCGCGAACCCGATGACGAACGCGATCAGACCGCAGATCGAGAACACCGAGCTCTTGAACAGGTGCAGCGGCAGGACGGGTTCGGCGGCGCGCCGTTCGGCGAACCACCACAGGACCATCAGCAGGGCCGCCGCGACGAACAGCCCGATGATCGTCGCGGAGCCCCAGGGGTACTCGGTGCCGCCCCAGGTCGTCGCCAGGACCAGGCAGACGGCGGCCGCGGCCAGCGTGAACGTGCCCAGGTAGTCGATCTTGTGCTTGGTCCGCTCGGCCTTCGGGTGCAGCGCGACCGAGATGACGACCAGCGCGATCACGCCCAGCGGGACGTTCACATAGAACACCCAGCGCCAGCTCAGATGGTCGACGAAGAACCCGCCGAGCAGCGGCCCCGCGACGCTCGACACCCCGAACACCGCGCCGAACAGCCCCTGGTACTTGCCGCGTTCGCGGGGCGGCACCACATCGCCGACGATCGCCATCGCCAGCACCATCAGCCCGCCGCCGCCGAGGCCCTGCAGCCCGCGGAACCCGATCAGCGAGCCCATGCTCCAGGCCAGACCGCAGAGGATCGACCCGATCAGGAAGATCACGATCGAGATGATGAAGAGCGGTTTGCGGCCGTACTGGTCGCCGAGCTTGCCCCACAGCGGGGTCGACGCGGTGCTGGCCAGCATATACGCGGTGACGACCCACGACAGATGGTTCAGCCCGCCGAACTCGCTGACGATCGTCGGCAGGGCCGTCGACACGATCGTCTGGTCGAGTGCCGCGAGCAGCATCCCCAGCATGAGCGCGACGAGGACCCAGCCGAGTCCGCGCTCCTTGCGTCCCGCGTGCTGTCCCGCCATGGCACCGCCTTCCGATCGATCCTCTGGTCCTCCGGCCTACCCCGGATGATCTTCAAAGGAATCCATGGAGAGCACCAGGAAACCGTCTACTGTGGGCACTATGGATGGCATCGTCACCCTTGTGTTGCTCGCAATTCTCTGCGTCGTCATCGTGGGGAAGGTCACGGGCTGGATGCGGCTCTCCACCCCCGCCCGCTCCGCCACCATGATCGTCTTCGTGCTGGTCGTCCTCGCGCTGTGGGGCCAGTCACTTACTTGAGCGAACGGTGAACCGTTCGGCCCTCCGCTCCGTCTCATCGGGTTGACATCCCACAGGCGCGGGCGGAGAGGAGCGGGCGATGACCCTCGCAGCGGCGGGCACCCTCGCCGTCTTTCTCGACCGGCTCGTCGAGTTCGCCGAGCCGTCCCCCACCGACCACTGCCTCGACGTCGCCTACGGGCCGAGCCCCGTCGCCGCGGCGCTCGCCCCCGCGGTGCGGCGCGTCACGACCGTCGGGATCGGGCCCGAGCCGTCGGGCGAGCTGAGCGGCAACCCCGCCGCGCTCCCCTACGCCGACGCCTCGTTCTCGCTGGTCACCGCCCGGTTCGCGCTGCACCGGCTGGGCGATCCGCGCGCCGCGCTCCGCGAGATGCTGCGGGTCTGCCACCCCGCCGGACGGCTCGTCGTCGCCGATCTGGCCCGCACCAACCAGTCGTCCGACCACCGCGACGCCCTGGAACGGGTCCGCGACCCCAGCTACCGCGCCACCCCGCCGATCGGCGACTTCACCGCGATGATCGAATCCGCGGGCGCGACCGTCACCAAACTCGACCTGGTCACCGTGGAACGGCCCGCCGAACCGTGGCTGACCGCCGCCCGCAGCCCGCGGATCGCCGACCACCTGCGCGAAGTGCTGCTCGCCGAGGTCGACGGCGGCCCGAAGACCGGCGCCCGCCCCCGCATGATCGGCGGCGAACTCTGGTTCACCCAGACCTGGGCGCACATCACCGCCGTCCCCACTAGCTGAGGGGCAGCTCGAACCAGACGGCCTTGCCGTCGGGAGTGGGCCGGGAACCCCAGCGGGTGGCGAGCTGGTCGACCAGGTACAGGCCGCGGCCGCCCTCGTCGGTCTCGCCCGCGCTGCGGATGCGCGGCAGCCGCAGATCGGGGTCGAACACCTCGACCCACAGACAGTTCGCGCCCTTGCGGAGCCGCAGCCGGAACTCCTGCTTGACGGGCTCGGGACGGCCCAGGCCGTTGCCCAGATCCCAGTCGTCCTCGTCGAAGTTCACCTCCGGCGCGCCGACCAGGGCCCGTTTCGGGCTCGGCACGTTCGTGGCGTGCAGCACCACATTGGTGACGACCTCCGAGACCAGCAGGCACGCCATCTCGGCCTGGTCGTCGTGCATCCCCCACGCGGCGAAGGTCTCCGACGCCAGCCGCCGCGCCTCCGACACCATGATCGGTTCCGCCGGGAAGACACGGTCCTCGACGGCCAGCTCCTCCGCGGCGGTCCTGATCACGACCAGGGCGACGTCGTCGTCGATGTCCCCCGGCAGCGCCGCGAAGATCGCGTTGGCGACCGACTCGACGTCGCGGCGCGCCGTGACGGCCACCGCGCCCTCGACCATCGCCCGCGACTCCTCCGGCGTGAAGAACCTGCCGTCCTCCCGCGGACGGCGCTCGACCAGGCCGTCGGTGTAGAGGATCAGGGTGCTGCCGGGCGTCAGGGTGATCGAGTCCTCGTTGAACATGATCTCGCCGCCGAGCCCCGACGAGCGGATCCCGAGCATCGCGCCCCTGGCATCACGGAAGTCGAGCTCGTCGACCCGGCCGTCCTGGACGAGGATCGGCTGGTCATGGCCCGCGTTGGCGAAGGTCAGCTCACGCGACCACGCGTCGTAGACGAAATAGGTGCACGACACCAGCGGCGGGCGCGGCAGATCGGGCTGCGTCACCGTCCGGACCCATTCGTCCAGCTTCCGCATGATGTCGGCGGGCGACTTGTCGTCCTGGGCGAAGGCCCGCAGCGCGGCCCGCAACTGCCCCATGACGGCCGCCGCCCGCGCCCCGCGCCCCTCGACGTCACCGATGACGATCCCGACCCGGCCCGCCGACAGCGGGATCACGTCGTACCAGTCGCCGCCCACCTGGGTCTGGATGCCGTGGCCGTGCGATTCGATCGGCTTCGCCGGCTCGTACCGCCACGCGATCTGCAGCCCGTCGAGCTGGGGCGGCCGCTCACCGGGCAGCAGGTACTTCTGGAAGGCGAGCGCGGTCTCGCGCTCCTCCTCGAACAGCATCGCGTTGTCGACGGCCAGCGCCACCCGACCGGCGATCGCGCCCACCAGATCCCGGTCGAAACCGTCGTAGTGCGGGTCGGGCCTGCGGCCCAGATGCGACAGCGCCAGATTCATGACGCCCAGCACCTCGCCGCGCGCCACCAGCGGCGCCGAGATCGTCGAGGTCACGCCGAGCTCGGCGGAGATCCCGGTGACGTCGTCCTCGAGCACCGCGTCGCGGCGCTGCATGGCCCGCATCGCCTGGTGCTCGGTCGGATAATGGACCTGCTCGCCGTCCTCGGCCCAGGTGCCGGGCGGCGGGGTCCAGCCGCCGGTGTGCCGGGACGCCCTGCGGAACAGCTTGTCGCCGCTGTACAGATCGATGAAGACGTGGTCGGCGAACTGCGGGACCAGGGTCTCGGCGACCTGCCGGAGCGTCACCTCCAGCTCCAGCGAGCCCGCCAGCCGGGTGCCGATCCGCTCCAGCAGCCCGTATCTGTCCTGTTCGCGCTGGTTCGACCGGAGCGCCTCGCGCGCGAAGATCGCGACCCCGTCGATCGCCCCCGACGGATGCCGCAGCGGCACCGCGTGGGCACGCGTGTAGACCGAGGTGCCGTCGTCCCGCAGATTGCAGAACGTGCCCTCCCACACACCGCCCTTGAGCACGTGTTTCGCCAGCTCCGTGGCCTGCTCGTGATCCTCCTCGGCGATGCCGAGGGACAGCACGCTCTGCCCGATGAACTCGGCCCCGCCGAATCCGAACAGCTTCTTGGCGAACGCGTTGCTGTAGATGATGTTGCTGAAGCGGTCGCAGACGATGACCGCCATCTCCATCTGGTTGAGCACCGTCTCGGGCGGTAGCTGAGCCTCGAAAGGGGGTTCACCCCAGTGCTTCATCCGCTCACCACCTCCGGCGCCCATGATGCGCTGAAAGCACGGGGCGCGGCAGTGAAAGTGCGGAGATCTTCAGCCAAGGTGTCAGAGTTTAGCGACAAAGACGTGTTCGGCGATGCGCCGAGGAAGCTCTGTCGCAGGACCGTCCGCTGAGTCGTCACAGGTCACTCGCACACCGTCGTCGCCAACCGCGAGGGTGACCTCGCGTCCGGGTTGAATCCCGACCTGCTTGAGTCTAAGCATCAGTTCGTGGTCGCTCTGTACCTGTTCGGAGATCCGGCGGACCACCGCGTGCTGGCCGTCGCGGGTGGCGGCGACCGTCATCGCGGTCAGCCGCTCGGAGCCGGGCACGTCGGCCTTGCCGCCGAGCTCCTCAAGACCGGGAATGGGGTTGCCGTGCGGGCAGGAGGTGGGGTTGTCCAGCAGCTTGACCAGCCGCTCCTCCACCTCCTCGCTCATCACGTGCTCCCACCGGCACGCCTCGACATGGACGTCCTCCCAGGGAAGGCCGATCACGTTGACGAGCAGGCATTCGGCCAGCCGGTGCTTGCGCATGACCCGCACCGCGAGCCCACGGCCGGTTTCGGTCAGTTCCAGGTGGCGATCGCCCTCGACGCGCAGCAGGCCGTCCCGCTCCATCCGGGCCACGGTCTGGCTCACCGTCGGCCCGCTCTGGGAGAGGCGTTCGGCGATTCGGGCGCGCAGCGGGACGATCCCCTCCTCTTCGAGCTCGTACACCGTACGGAGATACATCTCCGTGGTGTCGATCAGGCCATGTGAGGTCAAGGGTTTCCTCCAGAAGTTTCGGAACCGAGTCTACTTGAAACGGCGGCACCCCTCGGGTTCTTCCCGAGGGGTGCCGCCGTTGTCGTCACAAGCCTTTTACAAAGCGGGGAACCCGGCGACCTCGTCGATCGGGCGGTTGCCCGGGCCGATGTAGCGGGCGGACGGGCGGACGAGACGTCCGGTCCGCTTCTGCTCGAGGATGTGGGCGGCCCATCCGGCGGTGCGGCCGCAGGTGAACATCGCGGGCATCATCGCGGTCGGCACCTGCGCGAAGTCCAGGATTACGGCGGCCCAGAACTCGACGTTGGTCTCGATGGGACGGTCCGGGCGGCGCTCCCGGAGTTCGGCGAGCGCGGCGTCCTCCAGGGCCTTGGCGGCCTCGTAGCGGGGGGCGTCGAGCTCGCGGGGGGTGAGCGGGAGCACCCGGGCGCGCGGGTCCTCGGCCCGGTAGACGCGGTGGCCGAAGCCCATCAGCCGCTCACCGTTGTCGAGGATGTCGGTGACGACCTTGCGGGCGTCGCCGAGCTGCTCGACCCGCTCGACCATCGGCAGGACACGGGCGGGCGCGCCGCCGTGCAGCGGCCCCGACATGGCGCCGATGGCGCCGGAGATCGACGCGGCGACGTCGGCGCCGGTGGAGGCGATCACCCGGGCGGTGAAGGTGGAGGCGTTGAGCCCGTGCTCGGCGGCCGACACCCAGTAGGCGTCGATCGCCTTGACGTGCCGGGGATCGGGTTCGCCGCGCCAGCGGACCATGAACTGCTCGGTGATCGTGGACGCCTCGTCGACCCGGCTCTGCGGGACGGCCGGCAGCCCCAGGCCGCGGGCGCTCTGGGCGACGAACGACAGCGCCTGGACGGAGGTGCGGGCCAGGTCGGCGCGGGCCTCGGAGTCGGTGATATCGAGCAGGGGCCGCATCCCGTAGACGGTCGCGATGGTCGGCAGCGCCGCCTGGACGTCGACGCGGACGTCGCCGGAGCGGACGGGCAGCAGATGGGGCTCGGCGGGGGCGAGGCCCGGATCGAAGGAGTCGTCGACCAGCAGGCCCCAGACCCGGCCGAAGGAGACCTTGCCGACCAGGTCCTCGATGTCGACGCCCCGGTAGCGGAGCGCGCCGCCCTCCTTGTCGGGCTCGGCGATGGCCGTCTCGAAGGCGACGACCCCTTCGAGTCCGGGCTTGAACTCATCAGACATGGATTGCCTGCCTCTCGTGTTCCCCTGCGGCATTGATGGAGGGACATTGAACCGCGCCCTGGTTACTGGCCAGTACCCCAGGGTTGGCCCGAGTACGCCCCGGGAAGATGAGAGGCTGCTCAACTGTGGAGCGTTCCCCAGCCGACCCGGCAGCACTGCGCGAATCCTACGAAGACGGCGAACTCGTCGAGGCCACCGCGCCCGCCGAGCCGTTCGCACTGTTCACGGCGTGGTTCGCCGACGTGGTCGGGGCGGGAGTGCCCGATCCCAACGCGATGGTGCTGTCCACGGCCTCGGCGGACGGGGAACCGCACGCGCGGACCGTCCTGTTGAAGGGGTACGGGACCGACGGGTTTCGGTTCTTCACTAATCACGGGTCCGGCAAGGGGCGTGATCTTGCGGAGAACCCGCGGGCGAACCTGCTGTTCCCCTGGCACCAACGCCAGCGACAGGTGATCGTCAACGGGACGGTCAACCGTTTGCCGCAGGAAGAGACCGCGGAGTACTTTCATTCCCGGCCGTACGGGTCGCAGATCGGCGCCTGGGCGTCCGTCCAGTCCTCGGTCGTCGACTCCCGGCAGGAGCTCGAGAAAAGGTTCGCCGAAATCTCGGGCCGCTGGCCGGAATCGGACACGGTTCCCGTCCCGGACTTCTGGGGCGGCTATCTGGTGACCCCCGTCACCGTCGAGTTCTGGCAGGGCCGGACGAACCGGCTGCACGACCGGCTCCGCTACCGGCGTGGCCACGGCTCGGACCTCGACTCCTGGACCCTGGAGCGCCTCTCCCCGTGAAGCTGCTGATCGACACCGCCCCGCTCCGCCACCCCGCCTACCGGCGGCTCTGGATCGGGCAGACCGTCGCGTTCACCGGGACGCAGATCACGGCCGTCGCGGTGCCGGTGCAGGTCTACGCGCTGACCCGCTCGTCGTTCTGGGTGGGGGTGCTGGGCGTCGTCGGGTTCGTTCCGCTGCTGGTGTTCGGGCTGTACGGCGGGGCCATCGCCGACCGGTTCGACCGGCGGCGCGTCCTGCTGATCTCGTCGGTGGTCTCCTGGGTCGCGACGCTCTGCCTGCTGGCCCAGGCCGTGCTGAACCTGGGCAGTATGGCGATCCTGATCGGGTGCGTGGCCGTCCAGTCGGGGGCGTTCGCGATCTCCTCGCCCGCGCGCGGCGCGATCATCCCGCGGCTGCTGCCCGACGAGCAGATCCCGGCCGCGATGGCGCTCGGTTCGACCTCGATGCACGCCTCGATCCTGCTGGGGCCGCTGCTCGCCGCGGGCGTCCTCACCACCGAGAGCTACTGGATCGCCTACCTGATCGACGCGGTGCTGTTCTCCGTCGTGCTGTGGGCGGCGCTCCGGCTGCCGTCGGTGCCGCCGCTGGAGGAGGCGGGCGAACGCTTCTCCGGCTGGCGTTCCGTCCTCGACGGCCTGCGCTACATCGCCGCCCAGCCCGTCCTGCTGATGTCGTTCGTCGTCGACATCATCGCGATGGTCTTCGCGATGCCCCGCGCCCTGTTCCCCGAGATGTCCGACACCCATCTGGGCGGCGGCTCGGCCACCGGCCTGCTGGTCGCGGCGCTGGGCCTCGGCGGGCTGGCGGGCGGCCTGATCTCGGGCTGGATCGGCCGGATCGACCGCCAGGGCCTCGCCCTCACCGCCATGGTCGCGATCTTCGGTGTGGCGATCGCCGCTGCGGGCCTCACCCGCTCGCTGTGGCCCGCGGTCGCGCTGCTGGCCGTCGCCGGGGCCGCCGACATGATCTCCGGGGTGTTCCGCCAGACCATCCTCCAGACCTACGCGCCCGACGAGATGCGCGGCCGGCTCCAGGGGGCGTTCACCGTGGTCGTCGCCGGCGGCCCCCGGCTGGGCGATCTGCGCTCGGGGGCGATGGCCTCGGCCGTCGGCGTCACCGCCTCCTGGGTGTACGGCGGAATCGCCTGCACGGTCCTGGTCGTGGTCGCCGCGCTGCTGGTCCCGGCCTTCCTGCGGTACCGCGTCTCGGCATCCGATACCGACAGGCGATCTCTGGAGCAGGTCAACTAGGGTGGGGTCGCGTGAGCGACATCGTCATTCCCGCAGAGATCAAGCCCGTTGACGGCCGCTTCGGCTGCGGTCCGTCCAAGGTCAGGCCGGAGCAGCTCCAGGCGCTCGCCGCCTCCGGGGCCCAGTACTTCGGCACCTCGCACCGGCAGAAGCCGGTCAAGTCCCTGTTCGGCAGGATCCGGTCGGGGCTGTCCGACCTGTTCTCGCTGCCCGAGGGCTACGAGGTGCTGCTGTCCAACGGCGGCACCACCGCGTTCTGGGACGCCGCGGCGTTCGGCCTGGTGCGGGAGAAGTCGCAGCACGTGACGTTCGGCGAGTTCTCCTCGAAGTTCGCCAAGGTCGTCGCGGGCGCGCCGTGGCTCGGCGACCCGACCGTGATCTCCAGCGAGCCCGGCACGCACCCGCTGCCCGTCGCCGAGGCCGGGGTCGACGTGTACGCGCTCACCCAGAACGAGACCTCGACCGGTGTCGCGATGCCGATCAAGCGGGTCTCCGATGACCCCGACTCCCTGGTCCTGGTCGACGCGACCTCCGGCGCCGGCGGCCTGCCCATCGACGTCTCCGAGACCGACGTCTACTACTTCGCGCCGCAGAAGTGCTTTGCCGCCGACGGCGGGCTGTTCGTGGCGCTGGCCTCGCCGCGCGCCCTCGCCCGGATCGACGAGATCGGGAACTCCGGCCGCTACATCCCCGAGTTCTTCAACCTCCAGACCGTGGTCGACAACTCCGGCAAGGACCAGACCTACAACACCCCCGCCGTGGGCACCGCGATCCTGTTCGCCGAGCAGATCGAGTGGATGAACGCCAACGGCGGCCTCGCCTGGACCACGGCCCGCACCGCCGACTCCTCCTCGCGCCTGTACACCTGGGCCGACAAGTCCGAGTACGCCACCCCGTTCGTCGTGGACCCGGCGCAGCGCTCCCAGGTCGTCGGCACGATCAACTTCGCCGACTCCGTGGACGCCGCGGCCGTCGCGAAGGTGCTGCGCGCCAACGGGATCGTCGACACCGAGCCGTACCGGAAGCTGGGCAAGAACCAGCTCCGGGTCGGCATGTTCCCGGCCATCGACCCCTCCGACGTCGAGGCGCTGACCGCCTCGATCGACTACGTCGTGGAACGTCTCTAGGGTCACGTAGGCTCGTCGCTGTGTACCGTCCCACCCGCTGGCTGCTGCCGACCGTCCTGATCATGCTTGTACTGGCCGTGGTCGTGGGTACGTTGCTGAGATGAACCCGATCTTGAGCGTCACACTGGCCGCCGTCCTCCCGTTGTCGGGGGGCGGCGGCGCCAAGGTGGCGTTCCGGCTGGCGGATCCGGTGATCAGCGAGTCGTCGGGGCTGGCGGCGTCCCGGCAGCATCCAGGGATCGTCTACACGTTCAACGACTCGGGCGGCTCCACCCAGGTGTTCGCGCTCGACGACCAGGGCCGCACCCGGGCCGTGTTCACGATCGCGGGGGCCGCCAACCGCGACTGGGAGGCGATGGCCCTCGGCAAGGACTCCCGCGGCCGCGACGCCCTGTTCCTCGCCGACATCGGCGACAACATGCATGGCGCCTGGCCGACGGTGAAGATCTACCGGGTCACCGAACCGGCCGAGATCAAGAGCAGGACCCTCTTCTCGACGGCGTTCACGTTCAGCTACGCCGACGGGGCCAGGGACGCCGAAACCCTGATGATCGACCCCCGGGACAACCGGCTCTACGTGGCGTCCAAGCTGCTCGGCAACGGCAAGGTCTACCAGGCTCCGGCGAAGCTCAGCACGTCGCGGACCAATGTGCTGCGGCCGGTCGGGCCCGCGCACTCCTTCGCCACGGACGGGGCGTTCGCGCCCGATGGCAGCTCGTTCGTCATCCGGGGTTACTTCTCGGCCAGTCTTTACAGTGCTCCCGGTCAGCTCATCACGACCGTGGGGCTGCCGTCGCAGGAGCAGGGCGAGGGCATCACCTACACGCCGGACGGCCGCGCCCTCCTGATCAGTTCCGAGGGCGAGGACCGGAAGGTGTGGCGGGTTCCGCTGCCCGAGAAGGCCCTGCCTGTCCCGAAAGACGCCGCGCAGGGCGGTGAGACCGAAAAGACACCAGGTGAGGGAACCAATAAGGGCTTGGGACTGTTCGTTCTGATTGGAGTGGGTGTGGCTGTGGTCGCGTACGGCCGCAGACGAAAGTGAGTGGAGCGTGTCACTATTCCTCCTGTGGACCACGAGCTCGTCGGCCTGAGGGCTGAGGGCCGGCGCCCCCCGGGCGGTGCCCCCTTCGTCCTGCTCGCCTTCGCCATCGCCCTTGTCCCGATCGAGCCGGCCTGGCTGTGGGCCCTGGCCGTGCTGACGTGTGCCGCGCTGCCCCTGGTGGTGCCCGGCACCAGGCCCGGCGCGTCCTGGCGGCTGTCCGCCGACGGGCTGGCCCTGACGGGCCGGGACGGGAGCGTCCGGCAGGAGTACAAGGCGTCGCGGATCGATGAGCTGTCGATCACCGCGGACGAGCAGGTGCTGACCGTCCACCACAAGTTCGGCACGACCCAGCTCGGCACCCTGCCCGAGATGGGGTTCGAACCCCACACCTTCTTCGTGACGGCCCGCAGGCTCGGGATCAAGATCAGGGTCGTGGACGGCGACTACGCGCCCGACCCCGACGAGGAGCAGGACTACCTCGACGTCGAGGCGGCGTTGATGTCGGCGGTCGTCGAGGAGTCGGTTCCGGCCGGGGAGCCGGTCACGCTGAGCTCGCTCGGCGCACGCCGGATCAGGACCAGGGCGATGGTGGCGACCGGGGCGCTGGCGCTGGTCGCGGCGCTGATGGTGGCCGCGACCGCCGAGTCCGAGCCGACCCTCGCCGACAGGTTCCCCGCGGCGCTGTGGGCGCTGGCGGCGCCGGCGGCGATGACCAGGTAGTCGAAGGTGATCCGCTTCGGCGGGCCCTCGACCGGCTG
>NZ_BAAGZI010000089.1:0-18455 GCF_054778695.1 Actinocorallia lasiicapitis | reverse complement strand
GCGGTGGGGAGGGTGATGATGCCGGGGTTGGCGTCGACGAGGTGGACGGTGTTGGCGTGGGTGAAGACCATGGCCGTCGGGGGGAGGTCCTGGAGCTGGCGGCGTTCGGGGCGGAGCTCGCGGGAACGGCCCGGGCCGTCACGGTGAGTGAGGGTGCGGGGCCAGGCGCCCGTCGCGATCACGTCGGCGAGGGAGCGGGGGGCGGGCTGGGGGCGGGCGACGGGTTCGGTGAGGGCGTGGCCGCCCATGCTGCGGCGGGCGTAGGCGACGGTGCTGGAGTAGGGGTCGGTCGGGTCGGCGGGGGTGGCGGTCTCGGTCAGTTCCGAGAGCAGGAGGTGGGCTTCGGTGCCGAGGTAGTCGGCGGCCGCGGCGGCGTCGTCGGCGTTGCCGAGACGCATGAAGCCGACGGCGGCGTTGCCCCGGCCCAACCGGCCTCTGACGTGCGGGGCCACGGTCCGGTACATGAGGACGAGCCCGGTGCCGGTCGCCTCGCACGCGTCCGACAGCCGGTCGAGGACGTCACCGCGCAGCTTCTCCGCCCCGCACAGGAACACGGTGTGGCTCCACGGGCTCGATGCGGGCCCCTGCCTGATCATGTGGGTCAGCGTGGTCGTCACATAGGTGGCGAGGACCTTGTTGCTGAGCACCCCGGCCCGCCGGTCGAGGGACAGCACCCGCAGCCGTGCCGGCGGCAGCCCGACGGGATCGGAACCGAGATCGGTGAGGGTTCTGAGCTGGGCTTCCAAGGTCCAGGCGCGTTCGAGGACGACGCGGTCGGCGGCCGTCCGGCCGAAGAGGGTGGCGATCGCGTCGAGCTGGACGTCGGTGAGGAGGCCGGCGCGCAGGTCGTCGCGCGGGTCGCCGACCTCCGCGAGCGCCCGCAGCGCGGCCGTGATCTGCGCGATCGACGGGGCCCCGCCGAGCACCCGGATGACGCGTTCGAGGATCGAGTTGTCGATCGAGACGTCACGGACCGTGGCCTCGGCCTCGGTGGCGTTGACGGTCTGCGACAGGACGTCCGCGAACGCCGCCGGGGCGAGCCGCGCCCCGAGGTCGAGCCGTTTCAGGTCGGACGGCAGCACCCAGACCAGCGGGTCTTCGCGTGACAGGTCGATCAGGTCCTGGGCGACGGCCCCTTCGGACAGGTCGACGACGGTCACCTGGGAGCCGTCCGCGAGACGGGCGGCGCCCATGAGCGTCACGGCGGCAGACCAGCCTGAGAGGGTTCCGCCCGCTATGTCCACCCGGTCGACGCCTGTGGGGACGGGCACCGGATGCCATTCCCGCTGGTTCTCGTAGGCGGCGCGGCTGTCCTCCCATTTGCGGAGGGCGATCGCGTAGCGGTCCTCGTCGTCGGCGCGGCGGCGTTCGAGCCGGGCGGTCTCGCGGTCGCGACGTGCCTTTTCGGCGCGTTTCCTGATCCGCATCGCCTGCTCGCCCTGCCAGATCGACCAGCCGGTGATCGCGCCGATGACGGCGCACGCCACCACACCGACGTCCGCGAACAGCCAGAGGAGCTTGCCGGACAGGCCGAGGACGAGGAAGAAGGCCGCGCCCAGGGCGGCGGCACCGCCCGTCCATTTCAGGGGGCGGTTCAGGAGGGTTTCGCCCTCGTAGCGCTCGGCCTCCTCCTGCCAGGTGGGGGCGGGCGGCGGCTGGGGGCGGCGCGGCTCAGGTCCGGGATCGGGGTGCGCCTGGTCATAGCGCCAACCGACGTAGACACGGTCCATCGGCTATCGCGCCGTCCGGATCGTCACGGCCACTAGCCCTCTGTTCCTTCCGGTGGACGCCCTACAGGGACAGAGTAAGAAGCGTGCCGCCTCGGCGTCCCGAGTTCAACGGAACAGCGGGACAGTCTCCCGGCCAAGTATGGCAATCAGGGCGAAAACCCCCATCGACCCCTAATGCGTGTCGTTCAGATGGCCGGATCCGGTCAGAGGCGCAACGGGGTGGGGGCGCCGAGGAGCCGGGGTTCGATGGTGAGATCCGGACGCCCCGGGAGGATCTGCCCGGACGTCGAGGTGACGCCCGGGACCGTCGCGATCATCGACGGGAGATCGAGGACGGGGACGTCGGCGAGATCCGGGTAGCCGACGGCCGCGGTGACGGTCTCGCGGTGCGAGCCGTCGGGGGCGGGCTGGATCACGCAGCGGGCGACGAACTCGCGGCCCGAAACGATGATCGCGGTCGAGGGGCGGCCGCGGCAGGCGGAGTCGAAGGCTTGGGGGTCCCAGCGGCGTCCGGCGGGTTCGCACCAGCCCCAGCCGGTGGGTTCGGTGCCGGCGAGGGCGCGGCAGAGCTGGGCGGCGACGGCGCCGACGGGTTCGCCCTTGGCGCGGCGGGCCTCGACGGTGAGGACGAGCTGGGCGCCGGGGCGGGTTTCCGGCTGGGCCAGGAACCCGGGAGATTGGGCGGATATTTCGGGATCTGGGGTGAAGGCTTCGCCGTCCCAGCGGAGGACTTTTCCGGTCAGGCCGTCAGAGAAGGTGCCGTTCTCGGCGATCACCCAGCGGGAGCCGGGCAGGCCGCCGAGCGCCAGGCAGAGCGGGACGGTGATGCGCGACGTCCTGTCCGTCACGATCTGGAGGGCTTTGCCGCCTGGGGCCATCCAGGCGAGCAGCGGCACGACGGCCCGCCCCTGGAACACGACGACGGTCTTGCCGGTGACGATGTCGGCGACGCTCACCCGGCACTCCACACGGTGCCGCCGACCGCCCCAGCCACTTTCTCCGCGGTGTCGAGCGCAGCGGTGATCCCGTCGTCGCCGTCGGCGGCGCCCCGCACGTCCACCCACCAGACCGGCCCGCCGACCCGCGCCCCCAGCAGCCGCTCCACCTCGCCGGCGGCCTCCACGAACACCGGTTCCTCCACCGACACCACGACCCGTCCCCCTTGCCGTCTGACGAGCACCGGCCACCGCCCGTCCCCGCCGCCCAGCAGCGACGACACCAACGCCAATTCGGGCTTCTCCTCACCGAGCACCACAAAATCCCTGGACATCCCGCGCCTCCCCTCCCATTCCGCGCGGACGATCCTAGCCGCCACCACTACCATCGAACCGTCCCTTTCCCCGCACCCAAGGAGCCCCGGTGACCACCTGGCAAACGGCCGCCCTCCTCTCCCTGGGCCACCCCCTCAACGGCCTCACCCCCACCACAGACATAACGCCCCAAGCACCCACACCTCCCCACGCCCCCGGGCCCCCGAACAGCCCCAGCCCGACAGACAACGCCCCCAACGGCCCGGCCACGAACACGCCACCCCCGGGATCCGCGGCTACGGGGACGGCACCCCAGGGAGCCACATCTCCGTATGCTCCCGGGCAGGAGAGCGGGGACGGCTCGGCGGGCGAGGCGGCGTTCGGGCGGCGGGACGTCCCTGTTGCGGGTGCGTCCTGGACGTCTGGAACTGCGGCCCCGTATCCCAGCGGCCCTGTGAACGGGATGCCGAACATCGAACGGCCAGGCGGGGGCGCTGTGGCCGGTCAGTTCGGCGGTTCGGCGAACGCTTCTTCGTGGGCGTCCCAGCCGGGTGGTGCGGCGGCAGGCGCGGATCCCCTGGGGGCCGGTGCTGCGTTCGGGCAGGGCGACGGGGCGGGCACTTCGTTGGGCGGCGAGTCCCCGCTGGGCGACGGCGCCGGGCGGGCATGGGTGCCCGTCCATGTTCCCGGGAGCGGGACCGCGCCGAACGACGAAGCGGGCCGCGCGTTCGGTGGCCGGCCGAGTGACGTCGCGGGCGCGCGGCCCTCGAACCCCGCCCTGCCCGGCAGCGAACCGTGGGCTCAGGACGCGAGCGGCCCTGCCTGGGCACTCGACGCACGGCAGGACGACGGACGTCCGGCGACACAGGGCTCTGCGCCTTCACGTCACACCTCCGACGTCGCGCAGACGGCCCCCACCATGTCCTCGCCGTCGCTCTTCGGCGCACCAACCGAACAAATCAGCCCGAACATGGGCAGACACGCTGCACCACTGACGCCAAGCGATCTACTCAGCCCTTCAGACGCCCAAGGAAACCGGCCCCCATCCCACCGCGCAGCATCGGACCAGGCATCTGGCAACACTGAGTCGACAGGCCGACCCTCGTCAACGCCAGACGCTCAGCAGGGCCCCGGCAACCAGACGGCCCCGCACCAGGATCCGCCCCACGGGTCTACCCACGCACGCGACGGAGCGGGCCCCGCCGAGCCCTCGCCAGCCCCTGTCACCTATCAAGACCTCGGCGGTCAGGCAGCACCGCAGCAAGATCGCCCCACAGGGTTCGCGCAGATGACCCACGGAGCGGCCCCCGGCGAGGCCCCGCCCGCATTCGGCACGCAGCAAGACGTCAGCGGCCAGGCCGTATTCCCCGCAGGACTCGCGCGCATGGCCAACGGAGCAGAGTTCGGCGGCGCTCCGTCAGCGACCGGCGCACAGCGAGACGTCGGCCAGGCGACACCGCCCCCAGAGCTTGGGCAGCTACGCGACGGAGTGGGGCTCGGCGGAAGCTCGGCTGCCGGGCAGGGCGGCGATCACCCCATGCCAGGACGTCAGCCACTTGACCATCTGGCGGCGAGGGAATCGGCTGTCGGGATGCGGGGACAAGCGAGCGGCCCACAGGGTGAGCCGAACGGAGCGCGGACGTCCTTCGGTGAGGCGCGAGTGTTCCCTCCTGACGGGCAGGGCGTGCCGGGCATCCAGAGTCCAGCCAGTGGATCGCCCTACCCTCAAGCGGGCGAGCAAGCCGCGGCCTACGGTGAAACGGGAATGCTCCCACCTAACGGGCAAGGCGTGCCGGGCATCCAGAGTCCAGCCAGTGGATCGCCCTACCCTCAAGCGGGCGAGCAAGCCGCGGCCTTCGGTGAGGCGGGGATGCTCCCCCTCAACGGGCAGGGCGTGCCGGGAGTCCACGGGTCGGGCGGGGGGTCGCCGCATTCTCAAGCTGGCGGGCAGGACGGGGCAGCGGCTTACGGTGAGGTGACGGGTGGAGGTGCGGCGGGGCCCGATCCCCGGCAGGCAGCGATCGGTGCGGCCGGGGCGCTCCCGTTTAACGGACATGTGCCGGGCGTCCAGGGGCCGGGCGGGGAAGCGCAGCGCCCTCAGGCCGGTGGGCAGGGCGGGGTGGGGGGACCATACGCAGTACCGCCGGAGGTGTTCGGAGGGGTGGCCGGGGCCAGTGGGACGGCGCCGGTGGTCGGTGGGGAGTTGGTGCGGCGGGTCAAGCATGGGGATCGGCTGGTTCGGCGGGTCGGGCAGGGGGTGCGGCGGGCCGTCGGGGCGCACGCGGCGCAGGACGTCAGGGCGTCGGAGGAGATCGCGGCGCTGCTGGGGAGCGCGGTCAGTTCGTGCCGGCAGATCGTGGTGAGCAGCATCCGGGGCGGGGCGGGGAAGACGACGGTCGCGGCGCTCGTCGCGCGGACTCTGGCGGCGCACCGCAACGACCGCGTCCTCGCGTTGGACGCCGATCCCAGTCTCGGCTCGCTCCTGCTGCGGCTCGGCGCGCGGACACCGCGCAGCGTCCGCGACGTCACGGGCCTGCGCTCCTGGGACGACGCCCAAGCGCTCCTCGCCAACCCGTCCCCCAAACTGTGGACGCTCCCCGCCACCAGCGCCTCAGGCCTCGACCCCGAACTCCCCCCGGAAACCTTCCGCACCGCCCAAGGCGAGCTGAGCCGCTACTTCGCGGCGACGGTCATCGACTGCGGCCCCGGCCTGACGTCCCCGCTCCACGAGACGATCCTGTCGTCGGCCCACGCCCAGATCCTCGTCGCCCCCGCCACCGTCGACGGCGCCCTCAGCACCCGCCGCGCCCTCGACCACCTGGCCCGCAGCCCCCTGGCCGCGCTCCTGCACCGCACGGTCGTCGCGCTCGTCTCCCACATCCCCCACACCGATGCGGACCACACCAAAGCGGAACAACTCCTCTCCCAGGGCGGCCTCCCCGTGATCGCCCTCCCCTACGACCGCCACCTCGCCACCGGCACCACCATCGACCAGTCCCTCATCTCCACGACGACCGCGGCCGCCGCCCGCAACCTCACCACCGCCTCCTTCACCCGCTCCCGCTGACCACCGCCGCGACGATCATCAACACGGCGGCGGGCAGGTAGAACCAGCCGACCGAAGCCAGGGCGAGAACACAGAAACCGGCCAGCAAGGTAGCGACCCTGGTGGAAGCACGCTCTCCGGACGACCGAGGAGCAACGGAACCGCCGCCAGAAACCGGGATGAGGAGGACGAGCGGCCCTTCCGACTGGACGAGCTCCCAGGTCCCCTGCATGGATTCGGTCGTGGGAAGAACCCCGAGCAGAAGCGCGGTGGCGGCGCTCACGAGTACCGAGCCGACGACCCAGCGGAACGAAGCGAGACGCCGACCGGCGCGCCACGGCAAAAGCCGCCAGCAGGACCAGGCAGCCGCCCGAGTGCTCCGCGTCGGGCTGGTAGTAGCCGCCGAGACCGCGGCCGTCCTTCCACGGGTCCTCGACCACCTCCGGGGGACGTCGCAGCTCGAGCCTACTCGGGGGCCCGTCGGTGTCGGAGGGGCGGGATAGCCTGGCTGTGGGGGTTCGGAGCGGAGGGGTCGATGGTGACGCAGGGGGATGTGCTCGGGTACTTCGAGACGCTGTCGAACTGGGGGCGGTGGGGTGCGGACGATCAGCTCGGCACGTTGAACCTCGTCACCGATGAGGTGCGGGTGGCGGCGGCGCGGGCCGTCCGCCATGGCAGGAGTGTGTCGTGTGCGTGGGAGGTGGCCGCGCCGGGGGACATGGAGCGGGCGACGACGACGTGCCCGTGCGCTGCCGACATGCCGGGCGCCGAGAACATGCCGGTGGCCGCGTTCCACGACGACCGGCGCTGGGGGTTCTCCTCCGAGCGGCTCGGCCTCGCCTACCACGGCAACACCGTCACCCACCTGGATTCCCCGTGCCACCTCTTCTGGGACGGCACGATGTACAACGGCCGGTCGCACACGCTGGTCGACACCGAGACGGGGTCGGGGTGGGCGGCCGTCACGGCGGCGGCGAACGGGATCCTCACGCGCGGCGTGCTGCTGGACGTCGCGAAAGTCCGTGATGTTCCGTGGCTGGAGCCGGGGCAGGGCGTGTTCCCCGACGATCTGGAGGAGGCCGAACGCCGCCAAGGCGTGCGAGTGCGGTCCGGCGACGCGGTGCTACTACGGACCGGCTACGGACGTTTCCGGCACGAATCCGGCACATCCGGGGGTTTCACCCAGGCCGGCTGGCACGCCTCCTGCCTGCCGTGGCTACGGGAACGGGACGTCGCACTGATCGCCGCCGACACCCCCCAGGACGTTCAACCGTCGGGCTACCCGGACGTGCTGATGCCCGTCCACGCCGTGAGCCTCGTCGCGATGGGCCTATGGATGCTCGACAACTGCGACCTGGAGGCGTGCGCCGCGACAGCCACCGAACTAGACCAGTGGGACTTCCACCTCACCGTCGCCCCACTCCGCCTCGCCGGCACCTCCGGCAGCCCCACCAACCCGATCGCCACCTTCTGACGCCGAGTGCGGGACGTCGGCAGCCGGTATTCGGAGTGGCCGCCCTGGGTGATCGGCGACCACGGGATGTGTTGACGCGGATCGACGGGGTCAGGACTGGGGTACTACGGACCAGTCGGCGTCGCCGTCCTTGACGGAGGAGTCCTTGAAAAGGGCCATGACCTGGAGCACCTCGTCGACGACGGCCGACATCGGCCTGGACGCAGGAGACGTCACGCCGAACGCGCTCGCACCGGGACGTCCGGACGCAGACCGCTCGCTCGCGCCGGTGCCGGGACGGCCCGGGGTCAGACGGGCGGCGCGCTCGTTCCAGCCGGCCCGTTCGAGCGCCGCGCCCCAGGCTTCGCGCTTTATTCGCCGTATCGGGCGATCTCGTCGAGTATCTCGTCCACGCTCAGTTCCTTCGCTCGTGGGCACGCGCGCGGCGGTACCAGCCGGACAGTGCGACACCAGCGCCGCCCGCGGCCATCAGGTTCAGTAGGAACGCCCCAGGGCCCGACCCGTTCCCAGAGGCCGCGAGACACCCGAACGCCGTGACGACCGCCGCCACCGCACCGCTGGCCGTCCACAGATCAACGGGCCTCGCCGGATCACGGAAAACCCTGACCCCGAACCCGACGGCCAGCACCGCGATCGACACAACGACCATCGCCGCGGTCGCGGCGTCCGGCTCCGTCCTGGGCGTCGCATGCGCTTGAAGGAACCACAGCCCGGGATTGGCCAGCGCGAACACCACCGCACCACCCTGCGACAGCAGAACCACGGTCCGAGCCGGTGGTGCCCCCACCGCAGGCCGCCATCTCCGCCGTCCCATCGCAGACATCTCCCGAAGATCACGACCTTTGGATGGATCATCGTAATGGCCCCGCCAAACCCCAGTCCACCCAATCCCCAACCCCACCCACGGCAGCCACAGACCCGAGCACGAGGTAGTCGCAGCGCAGGCGCGCGAGCGGACGGTAGACCGACACCGAGACGGGCTCGGGGTGGGCGGGTGCGGCCGGGCGACGCGGTGCTGCTACGGACCGGCTACGGCCGTTTCCGGCACGAATCCGGCGCTCCGGGGGTTTCACTCAGGCCGGCTGGCACGCGTCCTGCCTGCCGTGGCTGCGGGCAAGGGTCATGCAGGGAGCGGTGGCGGCCGTCGCTCGTCGGGAACACCGGGCTCCACGGCCGCCACCGTCATGATGGGACGGTCAGATGCCCTCCCCCTTCAACGCACCCAACAGACCGCCGAACTGACGAGCACTCAACGCCAGGTGCGGCGACCGAGGATTCTTAGAGTCCCTGACGGCCACAGCCGTCGGAAAACGAGCCAGCTCAACGCACGCGTCGTCGGTCACACCGCCGCTATAAGAGCTCTTACGCCAGGTCACCTTCATGTGAAGGCCTCCATCCTCTCCTCGATCAACGCGAGGGTTTCATCGCTGGTGATCGCCTTCTCACCGATGCGATCGAAATCTACGGCCAAGTCGCGCACTTCGTTGGGCGCTTCGATCAGTCTGCCTCCCCGATTCGCTCCTGCATACGCAACATCGCGGTCTTCCAGGCTGATCAGCCGGAACGGACCGTCCTGTCCCGGGTGAGCCCCTGCGCCCGGGAGGATGACCCGGATCGAGACATGGCGCAGCTGCGCAAGCTCCTGGAGATGCTTCATCTGCTCCCGCATGGCAGCACGACCTCCGACAGCGGTGTGCAGCGTCACCTCATCGAAGATCACCCAAATCCAGGGCGTGTTCTCACCATGCAGCAGCGCCTCCTGTCGTGCCATCCGCGCGCTCACCTCTGTGTCAACGTCCCGTTCCGGGCCTGCGGCAAGAAGCGCACGCGTATAAGCCTCGGTCTGGAGGGGGACGGGGATGACCGAGCCGCCGTAGATCTTGATGACGCGGGCTTGGCTTTCGTAGGTGGAGAACTGTTTGAACCACTCGGGGTCGTGGCCGAGGCGGGCGTAGTAGAGGAGGAGTTGGAGGAGGAAACCGGTGCCGTAGCGTTGGTCGAGGATGAAGGCTTGGCGTTCGTCGATGCGGCCGCGGCCGCCTTCGATATTGGACGTCGTGGAGCGGGCCGTCCCGATCAATGCGCCGACCTGGTCCAGGGTCATCCCGTGCTGATCGCGCAGAAACCGCAACTGAAACGCGAGCCAGTTCCAGAGCGAAACCTTGGGGTCAAGCGGCTCACGAGCGTTCGACACAGCCCCTCCACAGGTTTTCAGTTAAGTCGAAAACCTCGGAAAAGACCGAGGCCCGAGCCATTCTCGGCATCAGTTCTACACCCGATCTGACCTGGAAGAACAGCGATGCCGCTCATGACCCAAGATGATCTGTTCATTCCCCTGATGGGCTCCCCCGCAGCCGCCGGCCTGGCCCGAACCCTCATCACCCAACGCATTAACAAATGGAACCTAACCGACAAATTGGACGACGCTCTTCTGGTCGCGTCCGAACTCATCACCAACGCCGCCGAGGCGTCCCCTGGCAGGGAGCTCAAACTCCACCTGACCCGCTCCTCGGCCGGCCTGCTCATCCAGGTCTGGGATCCCAGCCCCGCCGCCCCCCGATCCCGCCCCGTCACCCCGCTCACCCACGCCGCGATCGACGCCGCCCCCGAAACCCAATGGGACAACGGTGGCTCCTGGGGCCTCCCCCTCATCCAGGCGCTATCCACAGACTGTGGATTCCGCCCCACCCCACCCACCGGGAAATGGGTCTGGTCCCATCTCAGCTAATTCCGATCCGCCGAATATCGACGCGGCCCTCGGCGGCGCCGGCCAGCACCCCGATGACGGCCTCCGCGGAAACGTCGAACGACTTCATGGGAACGACGATGGTTCGTGACGCTCCAGGAAGGCCACCGAGTTCGACTCCGAGCACGTTCCCGGACGGATCGCTCGCCACCCTGATTTCCGAGATGTTCGCCCAGCGAATCCGCAAGGCTCGGCCGAACACGCGAAACCGCACACCGTCCGCGTCGGCCTCGAGAAAGGGCCGGTGAACCCAGAAATAGACCATCGCCACCGGCACAGCCGCCCAAAGCCCGACGACGAAAAGAAAAACCCCCCAGACGACGGCTCCTTCACCCTCAGCCGGACCGATCGCACCATACGCGACGGGCGCGAGGCCGACCTGCACCACCACATAGCCCACGATCACGGCGAGCATCCCCCTGCTCCGCTCACCCACGAACCGCCGAACCTCCACGACCACCTCCTCTCGAACAAACTCAGACCAGAGCGCGTAGCGCCTGCTCAGTGAACCTTTTCCAACAGTCTCTCAGGACTGCTGGAAAAGGTTCACTGAATCCCGCCCTGCCCGAAACCATCGATCATTTCAATAGATAACGGTTCGGACCTCGCTGTCCGTAGGCGAGCAAGGCGATCACTAGGAACGCGATCGGCGGTAGCTGTTCTCTACCGCTGAGCGCGGCTTGGATAGCGAAGGCCCCAACCAGCATGAACAGGTTCGCCACAGCCAAGAGCGAGCCCAGAACGATCAGAGCGACCGCCCCGACATGCGCTCCCGGCTCCGCGACAATGAAATAGCCGCACATACCCCAGATTCCCAGCAGCACGACATAGAGAATCACGCCCAGGACCGTGATGGGTCGGCTCGGGCGCAGAAATCCGTCAGGCGGGCTCACGTTCAGCAGATCACCCAGAGACCTGGACGGCGGAACTCGTGTGTACTCATGGGGAGCTCCGATTTCTCCGTCGGAATCTGCGGTGTAGGACCGTGAAGAGGGCCGCCAGGAGGAACAGGGTGGCGATGGCGACTGCGGCCAGTAGAGGTGTGTTCGGGGGATTCTTGTCGGTGGCCTGGGGCTCGGAGGTCGGGGGAAGGGTGGCCGTGGGGCGGGCCATCTTGGCGGTTTTGGTTTTCCAGGCGTCGTAGCGTTCGTAGGGCTTGTTGGGGCCGGGTGGGGGGATTCTGCCGCGGACCAGGGCGTCGATGACGGGGACGCCGTAGCCGGTTCGGGTGTCCCAGCCTTCCTGGTAGGCGTCGGCGGTGGTGGCGATGACCCGGCGGACCAGTTCTCGCGAAGGGACGTCCGGGAGGGCTGAGCGGAGCAGGGCGAACAGGCCGGAGACCAGGGCCGCCGAGACGCTGGTGCCGCTGATCAAGCGAACCGAGCCGTCCCGTTGCAGGCCGGGAGTGTCCACTGCGGGAGCGGCGAACGTCATGTAGTTGGCGGGATAAGTCTGCCGCCAGGTGCGGAAGTTCTTCGCCATACCGCCGACGGTGATCACTCCGGCGCAGACGCCCGGCACAGAAACCGAGTCGTTCAGGCGGCGCGGATCGTTGCCCGCCGCGACGACCAGGATGACGTCGTGCTCTATCGCGTAGGAGACCGCTTCCTGGAGCGTGGGCTCGCACTGATCCGTGTAAGCCGAGCCGTCCCTGCCGAAGGACATGTTGATAATGTCCGCGCCCTGGTCGACCGCGTATCTGATCTCCTTGGCCCAACCCTGGAACCCGATCCGGGCGGGGTCGCCCGAGGTGATCCGAGAACGGACGATCGGCAGGATCTTCGCTTCCGGCGCCACTCCATAAAAACCGTCCGGACCCGTACCCCGGGCGGCGATGAGGGCCGCCATGGTCGTCCCGTGACTCGGGTTTTCGGACCGTTCGCCCTTACTGAAGTCCTTGCCGGGCAGGAGCGCGCCACGCAGCGAGGCAAGCTCGCCATTGATCTTGGTGTCCAGGACGGCGACGATCACACCTTTGCCCTTGCTGTAGCGCCACACGTCCTCGGTGATGCCCCAGATCGGGAACCACCACTGGTCGGCACGCGGCCCGGCGGCGTGCACCGCACCCGCCGGGAGGAGGACGGTGGAAGCCGCGACGGACAGCGCCGCCGCGGCTCTCAGCAACCCGGTGCGCAGAGTCATCCGATGACCGGGGGCGCCACGTCATCGTCGCTTCCCCAGATCTCTTCGTCCTCGGAAAGCCACGTGGTGCGTTCATGTTCCTGGCCGCCGCGGCCACTGCCGCCAGCACCGCCCAGCATCCCGCCCATCGGCATCCCCATCCCCATCGGACGGTTGCCGCGCGCGGCGGCGGCCGCCCGCTGCTCCGCGGCCTCTGCACCGATCACGCCGAACGCGCCGCCGACGCGGGGAGTGCCACCGAACCCGCTGAGACCGCCCGGCGGCACCTCTCCGGAGAAGGTGAACGAGCGCGGACGTCCAGAGCCCGAACCGTTGCTACCCGGGCCGAAACCAGGGCCGAAGCCGCTGCCCCAAGGGCTGCCGTTCGGGCCGTAGCCGTTGCCGGGGCCGGGCAGCGTCCCATTGCCAGGACCGCCCGGCAGGCCGAACGGATCACTACCGGGACCAGGCCCTGGAAGCGCGCCGGCTAGGTCGGTGCCGTTCGGCCCGGTCCCCGACCCGCCCGGTCCGATCACGCCGCCGGGTCCGATCCCAGGGCCGGAAGTCCCGGGGCCCTGCCCGGAACCATTCGGGCCGCTGCCATCCGGACCGCTGCTGCCGGGGCCGCCGTCCGGACCGTTTCCGCCCGGTCCGTCGCCATTCGGACCGTCACCGCCAGGCGAGTCATCCCCGGGAGCCCTGTTGCCGGGTCCCTCCCCGTATCCCTTGCTGCCGGAGCCGACTTCCCTCTCCTTGCGTTCCCCCGGTACCCCGAACGGCGGACGGGCTTCATCCGTGTCTCCGGGAGGGAGGTTGAGGAAGAGGTCGGAGGGGACGGCGAGGTAGGCGGTGTGGAGGTCGGCGTTGAGGTCGGCTAGGGCGGCTCGGTTGCGGGCCGTGTCGGCTTGGGCGACCTTGGGGAGGAGGGCCGCGACCGTCGGGTTGAGGGGGGTGTCGGGGACTCGGGCCTTGCCTTCGGTGACGGCCGCCGTGACACCGTCGAGGGCCTGCGTGAACTGGAGGCTCGCGCTGATCAGGGTGCCGGCGCTCTCGTAGAGCTGCCCGAGCTGCTTCTGGACGAGCACCGCCGACGGGCCCTGCCACGCCTCCGTGAGCACCTGGGCGTTGCGCCGCAGATCGCCCTGCGAGTCGCCCAGGGATTCGGCGACCTTGAAATAGCTCGCCTTGGTCTCGTTGGGTGCGTCCGGCTGGGCGCCGTTCACCAGGTTGACGATCGCGGTCGAGCTGTACCCGGCGGGGTTGCCCGCGGGGAGTTCGCCGTCCTTGACCGGGACCGGTACGTAGTCGTCTTCCGCCATGACTCCCCGCTCACATGCCTTCGGTGCTGTGCAGCCTGCCCTGCTGGGTCCGGAACATCCGGTCGTTGAACGCCTCGGCCTCCTCGGTGAGGTCCGCCGAACGCAGCAGCCGGACGATCACCGCCTGACCCGACTCGATGAACGCGTCGTACGCGGCGACCATCCGCCGATGCGAGTCGGACAGCGAGTTCGTCAGCTCGACGGCCACGTCCCAGCCGCCGACGGGCGGAGCACCCGTCGCGGCCGACAGCACCGTGTCACGCGCGGCCCGGACGTCCTTCAACCGGTTCTCGATGCTCTTCGCGACCCCCAGAATGTCGTCCGGATGCCAGACGATCTGCTGGCCGCCCCCGACCTCCGGCCAGTTGAGGCCGGGCTCGTACGGCACAGGCATGAAGCTCTCCGATCGGGTCGAGGAGTGGCTATCGGCACCAAAGCGAACTGATCACACTAAAGCAGGGCAAGAGGCACGATCTAGTCAGCTCCAGAAAAAGCCCAGGCAGCGTGGCTCAACCGTTATTTCACTTCATCCTACTTCGGACCCGTTCCTTGGACGGGGCCTTGCCGGATCCATCGGGGGGTAAACGGGAACCAGGAGAGCGCCAATCCCAACAGCCACGAGCGGGACTCGTCCCATGACACCAGTGCCACAAGGGCAAGAATCCCGGATGCCGCCAGGCTCCCGTATCTAAGACCTCGTCCCGTCGCAGACCAATCAAGTCCGCGCAACTGCCGCACCGAGCACCACGCCACCGCGAGTGAGAGCGCAATGCGCAGTCCCAGCGCCGTTCCGAGGATGAGCTCGAGCCCACTCAGCCGCTCCCGCCAAGGCATCCAAGACCCATAAGTGAGGGGCAGCGCGAACGCCAGTATGCACAGTAGGGCGATCGTCATGTGAAGGATGAGATCAACCCGAACCAAGAATCGATCGGGTCGACTCACTGGCCTGTCGCCACATTGAGCACCGGTTGCGGCCAATTACCAGCGGTGAGCGCGCCACCTCCTGAAAGCGCTTTGTTGTCGTTGAAGATGCCGCGCAGTCGGTTGGAATGTTCCGCGAGGTCACTCCGCGCCTTGGCATCAGCCGCGAGGAACAGGCCAGCGGCAGTGATGACGGCGCCGATCGCCTGAGCCACCGCGAGCAGGGCCGCCCCGACCGAAGCGATCCCGCGCGCCGCCTTGATCAGGGCAACCACCAAAGCAGCCACGATCCCCGCCACTTCGAGCCAGAAATAGGTGAGGGTCCTGGCCGAATCGACGAGAATACCCGAGACGTCACTCGCCCCATCGGCATAAGACCCCACAGCTTGCGACTGGAGAGGGGGCCCGCCCTTTCCCAGAAGTCTGATCTGATACTGCTCCGCTGCAGCGCCAGACCAGCTCTTGGTGGATTCCATGGAACCCAAGGTGAGCTGGTTAGTCACAGGCGAGACCTTGGACTGCAGCTCATCAGTCCACCGCTGTGCGGTTTTCCAAAGAGCCGGCGGCCATCCGGGATCGGCGAGGCAGGCCTTAATCTCATCGAAGACCTTCACCGCTAGCTCGCTGAGCTTCGCAATGAGCTTCTTCAGCTTGTCCCAGAGCCAACCCCATCCATCCACGGTGAAGCTGCCCAGAGCGGACAACCCGTCACCGATCGTTGAGTTTATTTTGTCCATCAAGGCCTGGAAGGCATAGTTATCAGTCTGTGGCGACACTATTTCCACACCCGCCGAATGAACTTGTCGTTCTTTTCCTCCGTCGCGTCATAGGCTGCAGTCACACGTTTCAACCCTGCGGCGACGTCGTCGAAGACCCCGGAGGCCTGCTCCGCGAGGTTGACATACAAGATACAGACATCCATGTACGCCCCGGTTTCACCGCTGCTCTTACCCAGGTATCCGAGCTTGGACCCGGCGTCTTGGAGCGAGGCTGCCGTACTCTTGGCCGCCTTCATGACGCCCGCAGCCGCAGTCCATTTATCTTCGTCTGACCTCAGGTCCTTCAGCTTTACCTCGAATGCCTTCGGATCGAACGGTGCCATCGTCAATTCTCCTTAGTCGGCATGAGTGCGCCCAAGAGCGATGCGATCTCCACGGCGACCTCATTGAAGCCATCGACAGAGTCCGCAACAACAGGGCCTTCGCGGGCTGCTGCAAATGCCGAGTTCAGTTCGTCGTTCAGCTTGCTCGTGTCGACCGTCTTCAACCAGGAATCATCCAGGCGAACTCCGGTGACCGTTCCTCGATCCAGGTCGAGTACGACCCTTCGCCTGACGCTCTCAACCATCTGGTGACTCTTTGCGAGCGGCCTGGCCGCTCCACCGGCGAACAAGGTTCCCAGTGCGTCGAGCGCGCCCATGACCTGTTCGAAGATTGCAGTGGTATCGACGACGTCGCGGGGGGCAGGCATGACGTCCGGCGCAAACGGCCGCTCCCCAACGCGGTCGAACGTCTCGGCTTCGAGCTCCGCTGACAAGTCGAAGAGTGCCGACGCGATCGCTGCGGTCAGGGCTTCCGCCAATCGTTCGGGGCCTAGACTACGCCGCCAAGACGGAGCGACCCGCACAGCCATGATGGCGCCACTGAGGTCGACCTTCACCTCGATCTGGCGGGTGAAGTCCCGGTAGGTCCGTGCTTCACCGCTGCCCAGTAGGGAAACAAGCCCATCAAGCTCCGCGCCGACCTCACGTGCGCTCTCGATGATTGCGCTGAGTCGCCGAGCGGAACCGTCATCGACTTCTGCCCCACGAGAAGGATCTAGGCCCGGTTGTCTCGTCTGCTCGGTGACGATCTGCCGTGAATCTGGCTGCGTGGAATCCTGCGGGTCGGCATCTGCTTCCTCACCAGCAGACTCGGGGTTCGGTGTCTCTAGCTCAGCATGAGGTCGCCGACTGTTAGCAGCGAGCCGAGACGAAGCCTCCTCCGGGTTCTCGGGCGCCATAGGAGTGCTGCTGTTCAGCAATGCGTCAAGTTCTTCGGGCGTGGGCATAGTGGCTACGCACCCAGGTTCTGTTGGTGGAGCGGCGGAAAACACGAGAGTCATCACCTAGGCAGGGCCAGAGGAGCAGCCTGGTAGCAACGGTCCGTATCCAGCCAAGGTAGCGACACAGCGCTGCCCGCGGCGAGAGGTGTGGTCTCGCCGCGGGAGGCGCTCGGCCGGTCGAGGAGCGGGGCGGGTCAGCCCCAGACGCGGCGGTTGGCTTCTTCGGTTTCTACGTAGTTGGTGCGGGCGCCGCCGATGTGGACGGCGATCGCGGCGATGTCGGAGCCGAGGTTCTGGCAGGCCTTGTCCCAGCGGGCCTTGGCGTCGAGGTACGCCTTGCGGGCGTCACCGTCCCATTCGGCCAGGTTCGCTCCGAGACGGCGCTCCAGCTCGTTGAGCCGGTTGTCGAACGCTTCGAGAGTGCGGGAGAAGGTCTGCTGGGCCTGGGTGAGGGCCTCGGGGTCGACCTTGGTGAAGTCGGTAGCCATGTCCGCGTCCTTAGTGGTTGAGGAGTCCGTCGAGGCGGTTCATCTCGTTCTGGTTCTGGTCCTCGACCTTCTGGTACTGCGCCTTGTTGTGCACCAGATGGTCGTGGATGTCGCCCAGGTCCTTGAGGGTGCGGGTGAACGCCTTGTCGAAGTCGACGAAGACCCGCTGGATGAAGCTGTCGGCGGCGTTGCCCCGCCAGCGCGCCTCGAGCGCCTGGACCTCGGAGCGCAGATTCTTCTGCTGGCCGGTGACGTCACTGACGGCGCCATCGACATCGACGGCGGCCGCCGCCATCTTGGCCCTGTCTGCACTGAACTGGGGTGCCATTTCGGCCTCCTCGGTGGGATCGCGGCGAAGCTGATCACACTAGAGGAGCCAGAAAACCATGATCTAGTCAGCGCGGGTAAACACCCAGGTAGCGTGATCTAACCGTTATTTCAATACGCAACGGTCTTCAGCCCGCCTGACGAGCGGCCGCCTTGCTGTCGAGAATCGGACCTTCGGGGAGCAACTGCAGGAGATATGACGGAATCCTCAGCGCCCGATCCGTCGCATATCCGAGTTTCACCACGTCATCGGCGGTGGCGATCGGAAAACGCCGCCCGTCCTCAGTGATCAGGACATATCCGGCAACATTCGGCGCGTTCTGCATGACGCCCGCCAGCACCCCGGTCCCGGGACGCATCGCTACCTGGTCGAGCCGGTCGGGCCTGCTCCCCACGGCGGCCGCGTCGGCGATCGGCGGGAGCGCGGCGTCCAGGGTGAGGACGGGCCTGCCCTCCGAAGGATCCGGATATTCGGCGCACAGCGGACGTGTCCCGTCGTACGGGACGACCGTCGGCGGGACGTCCGGCAGGCCCCGCGCGGGCAGCCGCGCCCCCGCCGGGACCCGGTTGACCGCGGCCCGCGACAGCCGGACCGTGTTGGCGGCGCGCGGGCTGTTCTCCAGCAGCCACGCCTCGGTCTTGGAGATCGGCGCGAGCCCCTCGCGCAGCAGCACGAACCACTGCTCGGGCGACGCCCCCGACGCGGCGACCGTGTAGGTCTGGCCGATCCTGGCCAGCCCGCCGAACGGTGACGCACGGCGCGTCCCGTATCCGGGAATGTCGGGCGGCCGGAAGCGCGGGCCCGGCGCCAGGCCGTTCAACCAGAGCGGCGGCACCTGGACGGGCTGGTAAGCGGCGGCCAACGGCCGCAGCAGCACCTTCGGCAGCTCCATCCGCAGGCCGTCGGCGACCAGCCACAGCGCCTTCCCCGACGCCACGACCACCCCGGTCCCGGCGGCCAGCGGGGCGCCGCCGAGCCGCGCCCCGACC
>NZ_BAAGZI010000088.1:0-18467 GCF_054778695.1 Actinocorallia lasiicapitis | reverse complement strand
GAGCCGTTCGGCTTCGGCGCGGGCGGGGTCGTCGGCGGGCAGCAGGACGTCGGCGGCGCCGAGCACCCAGTCGCCTTCGCCTTTGAACGACGCGCCGCTCCATTTGCGGGCGCTGGAGAACGGGACGGCCTTGTCGAGCAGCCAGCCGTCGCCTGGTTCGGCGGGCAGCGCCTCGGCGACGGCCCGCAGGGTCGGGTTGGGCGACGGGTCGGACGCGACGAGCGCCGCGACGGCCGTCCTGGCGGGCAGGTCGTCGCGGAGGACCCGGAACTCGGCCAGGTCCATGCCGGGTTCGGTGAGGGTGCCGGTCTTGTCGACGCACAGCACGTCGACCCGGGCGAGCCCCTCGATCGCGGGCAGTTCCTGGACGAGGCAGTCGCGGCGGCCGAGCCGCACCACCCCGACGGCGAACGCGATGCTGGTCATCAGCACCAGCCCCTCGGGGATCATGGTGACGACCCCGGCGACGGCGCTGACCACGGCCTGCCCGAAGTCGTTGCGGTTGACCACGAACTGGCTGACCACCAGCAGCAGCCCGACCGGGACGAGCAGCCAGGTGACCAGTCTCAGGAACCGGTTGATGCCCTGCTGGAGTTCGGACTGGGCGAGTTTGAACTGGCTGGCCTCGGCGACGAGCACCGCCGCGTAGGCGTCGTGGCCGACCTTGGTGGCGGTGAACGAGCCGCCGCCCGCCACCACGAAGCTGCCGGACTGGGCCTGGTCGCCGGGGTTCTTGTGGACGGGGTCGGCTTCGCCGGTGAGCAGCGACTCGTCGATCTCCAGGGAGCGGGACGACACGACGGTCCCGTCGACGACGAGCCGGTCGCCGGTCTCCAGCAGGATCAGGTCGTCCAGGACGATCTCGCGCTGCTCGATGGATTCCTCACGGCCGTCGCGGACGACCTTGACCTTCTGCTCGCCGACCACGGCCAGCTTGTCGAGGGTGCGTTTGGCGCGGAGCTCCTGGATGATGCCGATGGCCGTGTTGGCGACGATGATCCCGCCGAACAGGGCGTCCTGCCAGGCCCCGAAGAGCAGGACGAGGACGCAGAGCACGCCGATCAGCGCGTTGAACCGGGTGAACACGTTCGCCCGGACGATCTCGGCGACGCTGCGGCTGCTGCGGTGCTCGACGTCGTTGGTGCGGCCTGTCGCCCGCCGCTCGGCGACCTGCGCCGACGTCAGCCCCGCCTGACCACCCATCAAGATCCCCCCGGGTCGCGCTGCTCCTCCGCCGGGGGTCTGCGAGCGAATCTGGACGGCTTGGACGCCGTGTGGAGCTGGTCTTTCACCCGGTCGGTGAGACCGCCGGACGACAGGTCGTAGCCGAGCCGGCAGGCCGCGGCGATGCCCTTGGCCTTGGCCGCGCCGTGCGCGATGACGACGGCGCCGTTCAGCCCGAGCAGCACGCCGCCGCCGTAGGTCTCACTGTCGAAACGGGCCGTGAGCGCCGTGAGTTCCTTGCGTTGCAGGACGGCGCCGAGTTTCGCGGTGCGGCTCGCGGTGAGCGCCTGCTTGAGCTCGTCGACCGCGACCCGGATCGTGCCCTCCATGGTCTTGAGGGCGACGTTGCCGGTGAACCCGTCGGTGACGATCACGTCGACGCGTCCGCGCAGCAGATCGTGGCCTTCGACGTTGCCCGCGAACTCCAGCGGCGACGCCTCCAGCAGCTCATGGGCCTTTTTGGCGAGCCGGTTGCCTTTGCCGGCCTCCGCGCCGATGGTCAGCAGCCCGACCCTGGGGCGCGGCACGCCCAGCCGGATCTGGGCGTAGGCGGTGCCGAGCATCGCGAACTGGACGAGCATCTCGGGCTTGGCGTCGGCGGTGGCGCCCGCGTCGAGCAGGACGGTGGGGTGCGGCTGTGTGGGCAGGGTCACGGCGATGGCGGGCCGCAGGATGCCCGCCGCGGACTTCAGCCGGACCGCGGACGTCGCGACGACCCCCGCGGTCGAACCGGCCGACACCAGCGCGCCCGCCTTCCCGTGCCGGATCAGCTCGCAGGCGATCGCGACGGTCGAGCGGGGTTTGCGCCACGACGCCAGGGCGCCCTCGTCCATGTCGAGCGACTCGTCGGTGTGGACGATCGGGATCTGCCCCGCGACCCCGTGCTCGGCCAGCAGGCCCCGGATCCGGCGGGCGGGGCCCACCAGGATCAGCGGCACGTCGTGCTCGGTGTGGGCGGCGACAGCCCCCGCGACGATCTCGCGGGGTGCGTGGTCGCCGCCCATGCAGTCGAGCGCGACGGGCAGAGCCGGGGTGGCGGCCAAGGAGTCTCCTCAAGGACGTTCGGTGAGGTCAGTCCTTGCAGTCTGCACCCAGGCACCGCGCGTTCTTGACGACGGGCTTGCCATCGACCAAGATCGAATAGTATTCGCGTTCGTCGTCCACGAGGGTCGCGCCGAAGACCTGGACGCTCTTGGCGCCCGTGGTCTCGCCCTCGCAGCCGACCAGCCATTTCTTCGCGTTGGACTCGGGCAGCGTCGTACAGGTCAGCGGACCTGACAGCTTGGTGCCACGGCCGTCGAGCTCAGCGCCGGCGCTGGTCGGGACGGAGGCGAGCATCTGTGCCTGCGTCTCGTAGCGCACCGAACTGTTGAACACGAACACCATGGCGACGGCCACCACGAGAGCGGTCACGATCATGCCGCCGACACCGGCGATCAGCAGTTTCTTCTTCGTCACGCCCGGTACTGTCACCCGCCGCGATCCCCGCCACACCGGCGCTACCGGGGCTTTGCAAGATCATTTATCTTTGCAGCCGG
Source organism: Actinocorallia lasiicapitis (assembly GCF_054778695.1). Taxonomy (NCBI): domain Bacteria; kingdom Bacillati; phylum Actinomycetota; class Actinomycetes; order Streptosporangiales; family Thermomonosporaceae; genus Actinocorallia; species Actinocorallia lasiicapitis. Next base: position 15,705 of record NZ_BAAGZI010000088.1, on the reverse strand, counting down.
TCGCCAGGCAGTCCTTGCTGAGCACCCGCACCCCGCCCACGGTGATCACGAAGTTCTGTTCGGGGTGGTCGGTGTCGGCCTTGGCGGCGGTGCCCTCGACCCGGACGGGACGGCCGTCGCGGGTGCTGCCGGTGCAGGTGATCCGGACGTCGGCGAGGGTGTTCCCTGAGGCTGTCCGGCAGTCCAGGCCGCCCTTGACCCGGTAGCCGAGCGCCTTCAGTTCGGCGACGCTGCCGTTGCCGGTGGCGACTTCCAGCGCCCCTTCGGAGACCTTCTCGGTGACCGCCCGCTCCTCGGCGCAGCCCGCCGTCAGCAGCAGGACGGCGAACAGCACGAGGGCGCGGGGCATGGTTCAGGAGAGTACCCGGCGGACGGCCTGGGCCACGGCGTCCGGGGCGTCCAGCATGACCATGTGGCGGGAGCGGGGTAGCAGGGTCTGGCGGCCGTTCGGGCTGAGGGCGGCCAGGCGCTGGTGGAGGGCGGGCCAGGCGTCGTCCTGATCGAGGTCGCCCAGCGCCGTGATCACCTCGAGGGGGATCTTGGGGAAGGGGTGCCGGGCGCGGAGCGCGAGGAGGTCGGCGGCCATCTCCGGGTAGGCGGTGTTCTCGGCGAGCATCGCCGCCCAGACCGCGCCCCGCCCGTAGACCGCTCTGATGATCTCCGGCGGGGTCGTCCGGTCGCCCGCGGCGCTGACCAGCCGGAGCGCGGACCGGCGGCCCCAGGGCGCGCACAGCCGCGGCAGCCGGGTGATCTCCAGCGCCCGTCCCGCCAGTCCGGCGGCGGGGGCGACCAGGGCCGTCAGATGGGTGCGGGGCGGCGCGTGCTCCTCGCAGCTCGGGTCGACCAGCACCAGCGCGCGGACCAGTTCGGGGAAGATCCGTGCGAACGCCTCGGCGTGGAACGCGGCCATCGAGTGGGCGACCAGGACGACGGGGGCGCCGGCCCGTTCGGCCAGCGCCCGCAGCAGGTCGACCTCGCGGCGCAGGCTGGGGATCTGCGGTGAAGCGGGGCTCGCGCCGAGCCCGGGACGGTCGAACACCAGCACCCGCGCCCGCGGGAGCAGGCCCACCACGGCGTCCCAGTCGAACCAGGCGCCGCCCAGACCGCTGCTGACCAGCACCGCAGGCCCGTCGGCCGGCCCGGACGCGACGGCGTGGACCCCGGCGACGATCACAGGACGGCCTTCGCCTCGTCGTCCGCCGGACGGGTGGCGCGGGCCTTGGGCCGCTCCCACAGCGCCCACGCGATCAGGAACAGCCCGAGGCAGAGGATGGTGATCTGGATCCGCTGGACCAGGCCGAGCCAGCGGCCCGCCCACATCAGCACCAGCGTGCCGCCCGCCGCGGCCGCTTCCACGATCGCCAGCAGCCATCCCCAGCGGGCCAGGGCGGGCCACCAGCCGTAGCGGCGGGCCGCGACCGACAGGCACAGCAGCGCCGCGATTCCGCAGCCGATCACCATCGAGCTGGTCACCGAGTGGAAGGCGTGGGAGAACGACAGCCGTCCGGCCCGTTCGCGGAGCGCGCACGCGGTGTCCATGCTGGGGGCGCAGTCCATCGAGAACACGGCGTCGCCGATCGCCCAGCAGCCGAACGCCAGCAGAAAGCTCCAGCCGGCGACCGCCCAGGGCCTGCGCCGCAGCTCGACCAGCGCGTAGACCGAAACCCCGATCATGATCACGCCGGTGATCAGGTCGCCGCCGGAGAACACCAGGTGCAGCGGCTGGTCGGTGGCCGACAGCTCGCTGACATAGCCGTCCACGAAGTCAAGGCCGGGACGGAGCAGGAAGCCCAGCACCCACGAGGAGTACGTGACGGCCGCCAGCGCGGCCAGCCAGGCCACACCCCTCGGCACCCGCCCCGGCTCGTCCTCCATAACCGGAAGTCTAGATCCGGGCGGGCGGGGGCGCGGGACCGGTAGCCGATTGATAGCGGCGCACTGCAAGGTGAGGATGACCTGATTTCGTCACCTTGCAGCCGGGTCGAAAAGGGTGGCACGGGGACGGTCCTCCTGGGCAGACCGCAAATCCGGGTGGGGGACCGTCTCCGTGTTTTCACGCTGTCGGGCCGTTCAGGCCCCGTAGGACGCCACGAGGTAGGCGCGGCCCAGGGTGTGGGCGGTGATGTTGAAGCCGATCTGCGCGGCGGGCGCGTCCTCGGGGACGCCCAGTTCGGGCACGTCGAGGGCGTGGACGGCAAACACGTACCGGTGGGTGCGTCCCGGGGGCGGCCCGGCCCCGCCGAACGCGTTCTGCCCGTAGTCGTTGCGGCCCGTCGGCCCGATCTTGCCGGTGCCGCGTTTCACTTCGGTGACTCCGGCCGGGATGTCCCAGGTCAGCCAGTGCCAGAAGCCGCTGCCGGTGGGCGCGTCGGGGTCGAAGACGGTGATCGCGAAGCTCCGGGTGCCCTCGGGGAAACCCGACCAGGCGAGCTGCGGCGAGATGTTGCCGCCGGAGTGGCCCCAGTCGTCGAAGACCTGGTCGGGGCCGAGAACGCCGCCGTCCTGCACGTCCTCGCTGGTCAGGGTGAAGGACGGGACGGGCGGCAGGAAGTCGTAGGGGATGGGTGCGGACATGAGAAGTGGCCTCCATCACGGTTCGGATGGAGGCCACTCTAGAAGGCTTACTTGCCGGTCGCCTCGGTGTAGGCGGCGATCACGTCGTGCGGGTCGCCGTCCATGACGATCTTGCCGTCGTCGAGCCAGAGGACCCGGTTGCAGGTCTCCTCGACGACGTCGAGCTGGTGGGCGACGAGGAAGACCGCGCCGGCGTCCTTGCGGAGCTGCTCGATCTTGGCTTTGCTGCGGCGTTTGAACTTGGCGTCGCCGGTGGCGAGGGCCTCGTCGATGAGGAGGACGTCGTGGGTGCGGGCGGCGGCGATCGCGAACCGCAGCCGGGCGCCCATGCCGGAGGAGTAGGTGTTCATCGGGTACTTGATGAACCCGGGCTTCAGTCCGGCGAAGTCGACGATCTCCTGGTACTTGGCCTTGGTCTCGTCGGGGGACAGGCCCATGGCCAGGCAGCCGAGGATGATGTTCCGTTCGCCCGTCAGGTCCTTCATGAGGGCGGCGCCGACGCCCAGCAGCGACGGCTGGCCGTCGGTGTAGACGCCTCCGCTGTGCGGGGGCAGCAGCCCGGCGATGGCCTTGAGCAGGGTCGACTTGCCGGAGCCGTTGGTGCCGATGATCCCGATGGCGTCGCCCTTGTAGGCGACGAACGAAACGCCCTTGACGGCGTGGACCTCGGTGGTCTGGGGCCGGTCGCGGCGGCGCAGGACGCGCAGCAGGGCGCTGGCCCCGGTGCCGCGTTCACCGCCGGCGCCGTACACCTTGTAGACGATGTGGAGGTCGTCGACGACGACCGTCGGCTCGCGGTCGGGGTCGATCTGCACGGGGTTCTCCACGGGACGGGGGCGCTGCTTGGTCTCAGCCACGTCCGTACCTCTCCTCGGCCCGGTAGAACCAGTAGAAACCACCCACCAGGACGACGACGGCCCAGAACGCCGCGTAGATCCAGAGCCGGCCTTCGACGTTGTGCGACGACAGCTGCGAGGCCGCGTAGTCGGGGATCAGGTTCTGGCGGACCAGCTCGGGGTAGACGTACCCCGGGTTGGCCTCGAGCAGGTCCTTGATCCACGGGTTGTCCTTGACCGTCTGGTTCTTCTCGGCGAGCGAGCCGATCGCGAAGATGATCCCGGAGGCGTACAGCCAGGTCCGCAGGATGAACGGGATGAGCTGGGTGATGTCGCGGGTGAACGCGCCGATCCTGGCGACCATCAGGCTGAGCCCGATGTTGAACGCGAACTGGAGCACCAGGACGGGGATGACCAGGAGCCACGTCAGGGCCGGCATCACACCGAAGCCGAGCACCACCACGACCAGCACGCCGAGCGCGACGACGAGCTGCTGGGCCTCCACGACCGTGAACGCCAGCGGCAGGGTGGCCCTGGGGAAGTGCAGCGCCCGGATCAGCGACAGGTTGCCGCCGATCGACTTGGCGCCTGCCGTCACGGACCGCTGGGTGAAGGAGAACAGGAACACGCCCGCGACCAGCCACGGGACGTAGTCGGGGAAGTTCGCCTTCTGCGCCAGCAGGACGCCGAAGATCAAGAAGTAAACGCCCGCGTTGAGCAGCGGCGTCAGCACCTGCCAGAGCTGTCCGAGCTTCGACGAGGTGTACATCGAGATGCTCTTGGACGAGGCGAACGCCCAGATGAAGTGCCGGCGCTGGGCGACGTCCTTGATGTACTGGACGACGCCGGGCCTGGCCGCGCTCTGGGTGAGGCCGTGTTGCCGCGCGTAGTCGGCCAGCGAACCGCCGGCCTTGTACGCGACGGTCGCGGGGGGCTGGAGGGTGCCGGCCGGGCCGCTTCCGGGCCGTTCCGGGTGACTCATGGCGCTGAGCTTATTGCCTCGGAAGGCACGCATGGGACTTTGAACAACATGAGATCTTTTCTGGCGTCGTACGGACACCGCCAGGCTATCTATCGGAGAGCGGTAACCTCGCCTATGTGAGTCGTGAAGGTGTAACCCCGCAGAGCGAAGATTTTTCGGCCTGGTACAACGAGGTCGTCATTCAGGCGCAGCTCGTCGATCGTGGCCCGGTGCGCGGGACGATGGTGATCCGGCCTTACGGGTTCCGGATCTGGGAGCTGATCCAGGCCGACCTCGACGGCCGGATCAAGGCGTCGGGGCATGAGAACGCGTGCTTCCCGATGTTCATCCCGGAGAGCTATCTGAAGCGTGAGGCAGAGCACGTCGAGGGCTTCTCGCCCGAGCTGGCCGTGGTGACCCACGCGGGCGGCAAGGAGCTGGAGGAGCCGCTGGTCGTGCGGCCGACGTCCGAGACGGTCATCGGCGAGTACATGGCCAAGTGGATCGACTCACACCGTGATCTTCCGCTGCTGCTGAACCAGTGGGCGAACGTGGTCCGCTGGGAGATGCGGCCCCGGATGTTCCTGCGGACCACGGAGTTCCTGTGGCAGGAGGGCCACACCGCGCACGCCGACGAGGCCGACGCGATGAAGGAGACCCTCTGGGCGCTGGACACCTATGAGAAGGTGGCGCGCGAACTGGCGGCGATGCCGGTCGTCAAGGGCGAGAAGACCCCGGGTGAGCGGTTCGCGGGCGCCGTCCGCACGTACACGATCGAGGGCATGATGCGGGACGGCCGCGCCCTGCAGGCCGGGACCTCGCACTACCTCGGCACGAACTTCGCGAAGGCGTTCGAGATCCAGTACCAGGACGCCGACGGTGAGCTGACCTTGGCGCACACGACGTCGTGGGGCATGTCCACCCGCATGATCGGCGGCGTGATCATGACGCATGGCGACGACAAGGGCCTGGTGTTCCCGCCGAACCTGGCGCCCTACCAGGTGGTGATCGTGCCGCTGGGCCGCAAGGAGCAGGCCGAGGCGACGGCCGCCAGGGCCCACGAGATCGCGGCGGAGCTGCGGGCGGCCGGGGTGCGGGTGTTCGTGGACGACAAGCGTCCGCAGCTGTCGCCGGGCTTCAAGTTCAACGACTGGGAGATGCGGGGCGTCCCGGTCCGGCTGGAGCTGGGGATGCGCGACATCGACAACGGTGTCGTCACCATGGCGCGGCGGCTGCCGACCGTCGAGGGGCAGGGCAAGGAGCTCGTGCCGCTCGCGGAGGTGGCCGCGGTGATCCCGGGTGTCCTGGCGGACTTCCAGGAGTTCCTGCTGCGCCGGGCGGAGGCGTTCCGGGACGAGCGCACCGCGGCCGTCGACGACTGGGCGGCGTTCGCCGCGCAGGTCGGGCAGGGCTGGGCGGTCGCCCTGCACTGCGGCCGGACGGTCTGCGAGGACGACATCAAGGCCGAGACGGCCGCCACCCCGCGCTGCATCCCCGAGGCGGGCGAGCCCGACGAGGGTGTGTGCGTGCGGTGCGGCGAGCCGTCCGCTTACGGCAAGCGCGTCATCTTCGGCAAGTCGTACTGAGCGAGAAGCGAAGAAAGGCCCCGGCCCGACGGCCGGGGCCTTTCTCTTTACCGTTCTACTTCGTGAAGGTGAACTTCTCGATGAACAGGCCGAGCCGCTGGATCGGGTTGCCGGAGCGCAGTCCGAATCCGAAGAACGGTTCGCCGCCGGGGCCATAGGCCTTCTTCGGCAGGGGCGTCCCCTTGCAGGAGACGTCCTTCTTCTTGGGCGCTTTCCCGTCGATCAGGTAGGCGTCGACGGTCCGGTCGACGCACTTGTTGCCGCTCAGATAGACGCCGTGGTCGCCTTCGCCGGTGACCGTCAGCATCCGGGAGTTCTTCAGCGCCCGGTGGGCTTTCAGCGCGCCTTCGTAGGGGGTGGCGGGGTCGTGCGCCGACTGCACCATCAGGACGGTCGCCAGGTTCCGGCCGGGCCGCTTGAGCTTCGGTCCGGTGGCGGGGCGCTTCCAGTACTGGCACGGGTCGTTGATCGTGCTCCAGCCGATCAGCGGGTAGGCGCGGCCGAGTTTCGCGCTGTCGGCGGCCAGCCGCTGGGGGGTGCCGCGGTGCGGGGTGTCGTTGCAGGTGATCGCGTAGAAGGTGGCGTCCTGGGAGTCGCGGGGCGGCTCCTCGCCTTCTTCGCCGTCCTCGTCGTCGGTGGCGGCCAGCAGCGGGGTGTTGAGGGAGCGCAGCCGGGTGATCGCCTCGTCGAGGGTGGAGGCGGCGGCGGCGCGGCCGTTCGGCTTGAGCCCGGTGTAGCGGCGCAGGGTCGCCAGGAGCGCCGCGACCTGCGGGAACGCCTCCTTCGTGTACATCGCGCCGGCGATCATGTAGTCGACGTCGGAGGGGCGCAGTTCGGAGCCCATGAAGGGGAGCGGTTCACGGACGATATCCTTGCGGATGCCCTCGTAGGTCGCGATGACCTTCTTGGCGGTCCTGCCGAGCTTGAGTGTCCTGTGGTGGCGGGCGGCCCATCCCGCGAAGTCCTTGCGGAAGCGGCGTTCGAACCCGCGGGGCTGCAGGTTGAAGGCGTCCTGCCAGCGGCCGGTGAACTCGACGTTGGAGTCGAGCACGAACCGGCCGGTGTGGGCGGGGAACTGGGCGGCGTAGTGCGCGCCGAGCCAGCTCCCGCCGGAGTAACCAATCCAGTGGATCTTGTGCTGGCCGATGAGGGAGCGGAGCAGGTCGAGGTCGCGGACGGTCTGCGCGGTCGTCACGTACCGCTGCTCGCGGAGTTTCTGGCACGCCTTCGCGGTGTCGCGGGCGGCCTTGAGCAGCTTCTTGACGTTCTTGGCCCTGCGGTCGCGGGGGTCGAGCTCACCGCCGTGGAAGTTGTCGCCGCAGGTCAGCATGTCGGTGCCGCGGACGTCGAGGCCGTAGACGTCCATCTCCTCGGCGAGGCGGGAGCCCTTGGTGTAGGCGAACATCAGCGGCATGGCCGCGCCGTACGCGCCGGGGCCGCCGGGGTTGGTGAACACCGCGCCCTTGGGCTTGCCGTTCCTGGCGGGCATCCGGGTGACGAACAGCTTGATCTGCTGGCCGTCGGGACGCGACCAGTCGAGCGGCGCCTCGTAGACGGCGCATTCGAGGCGGGCGTCGTCGCCCATCTCCTCGGGCGGCGTGTCCTGAGGGGGAGTGAAGCACTTCTCCCAGGCGATCTTCTGCGCGGGGAGGCGGGCCGGGACGGCGGCGTCAGCCGCGACGGGCGACAGCAGGCCGAGGAACAGGGCCGCGGCCCCCGCGAGGGGGAGGAGACGGGGCAAGGAAGGACCTCCGAACAGGGCGAAGGGCCCCGACCTTGCCGGCCGGGGCCCTTCTCATGAAGTAACAGGAGGTTAAAGGATGATTCGCGGTGCTTAGTTAAGAAGCTGTGCGATTTCCTGGTTCCTCAGCAGCGCGTTCGACGTCACGGCGCCGTTCTGGCGGAAGGTCCGCATCCCGTTCGGGCGGTAGCCGTCGCAGGAGGCGTCCTTGGCCGGCCACTTGCCGTCCAGCAGGTACGACTCGACCAGCTTGTCGACGCAGGCGTTGTCACCGGCGTAGATCGCGTGGTCTCCCTCGCCCTTCACGGTGATCATCCGCGAGTTCTTGTAGGCCTTCCGGACGGCCAGGGCGCCCTCGATCGGGGTCGCCGGGTCGTGCTCGGACTGCACCAGCAGCAGCCGCGGGCCCTTGGCGAAGTTCGGGCGCTTCAGCGACAGCGCGGGCCGCTTCCAGCTCAGGCACGGCTGAACGGTCCAGCCCCAGCCCAGCAGCGGGTACTTGGCGCCGAGCTGCTCGGTCTTCTTGACGACGCTCGCCGAGGTGCCGCTGAACTTGGTGTCGTTGCACTGGATGGCGAAGAAGGTGGGGTCCTCGCCGGCCGTCGGGTCGAAACCGAGCTGCCGGACCCGGCCGGCCTGCGCCGGGTCGGTCACGATGTTCAGGAAGCCCAGGAAGCTCGCGGTGTCCGGGAAGTAGTACTTGGAGTACAGGTCGCCCGCGATGATCGTGTCGATGTCGTCGGGGTAGAGCACGATGACGTCGTCCTCGGTCACGACGACCACACGGCCGGCGTCGACGACCCGCTTACGGATCTTCTCGTACGCCGCGATCACCTGGTCGGCGCTGCCGCCCAGCCCGAACGCGGCGTCGTGCTTGGCCGCGAACGGCGCGAAGTCCTCGCGGAAGCGGCGCTCGAAGCCCTGCGGCTGACGGTCGAACGACCGCTGCCAGCTACCGGTGAAGTCGACGACCGAGTCCAGCACGAACCGTCCGGTCCGCTTGGGGAAGTAGGCCGCGTAGTACGCGCCGAGCCAGGTGCCGGCCGAGTAGCCCACCCAGTTGATCTTCTTCTGCTTGAGGACGGCCCGGATGAGGTCCAGGTCCTTCACGGTCTGCACCGTGTTGACCGTCTTGCCGTACGCGCCGCCGCCGGACTGGCAGGACTTCGCGATGGCCTTGCCGACCTTCAGCATCTCCGCGACGTTCTTCGCCGAACGGTCCCGCGAGTCGGAGAACCCGTTGACGCCGGTCACCCGCGAGCAGTGCAGCTGCTTGCTGTAGCCGGTGCCGCGGACGTCGATGCCGATGACGTCCATCCGGCGCAGCACGTTGGTGCGCTTGGCGTCGATGAACGCCAGCGGCAGCGTGTAGCCGACGGCGCCGGGGCCGCCCGGGTTGGTGAACACGACGCCTTCGGACTTGCCGGTGGCCTTCAGCCGGCTGATCCGCAGCGTGATCGTCTTGCCGTTCTTCGGCTTGTTCCAGTCCGCCGGGACCTTGACCTTCGCGCACTGGAGGCGGCGGTAGGCCTTGACCTTCGCGGTCGGGTGGCAGGACTTCCAGGAGAGTTTCTGCTTCTCCAGCGCGGGGCGCGGCTTCGCGGCCGCCGCCTCCACGGGGAGGATCGAGAGCGTCAGCAGGACGGCCGACGCGAGTGCCAGCACTCGGCGCAAGGGAGGACTCCACAGGGGGTAATGAGCAGGGGAGATGACTCGGGGCCCCGGCCGATGTGACGGCCGGGGCCCCTGAGTTTTAGCCGGATATTAGCGTGTTCGCCGGATTTGGCTACATCCGCGCGAGTTCCTCGGCGTACAGCACCGGATTGATCCGCTCACCGGACACACCGCGCTGATCGGCGCCCTGCGGGTTCGGCAGGCCGATGCCCTGGCAGACCTGGTCCTTGTCCGGCCACACACCGTCGACGATGTAGTTGTCGACGATCGTGTCCACACAACCGTTGTAAGCGCCGTAGATCGCGTGGTCGCCCTCGTTCTCGACCAGCACCATCCGCGAGTTCTTGTACTTGCGGTGCGCGGCCGCCGCACCCTCCCACGGAGTGGCCGGGTCGTTGCGCGACTGCACCATCAGCAGCCGCGGACCGCTGCCCACCGGACGACGCAACGTCATCTTCTTGCTGACCTTCGCGCGCTTCCAGTACACGCACGGGTCCTGGATCTTCGCGAAACCGATCAGCGGCCACTGCTTGCCCGCCGCCGCCGACTTCGCGGCCAGGGTCTTCGGCGACCACCCGTACTTGGTGTCGTTGCAGGTGATCGCGCGGAACGTCGCGTCCTCGGCCTGCGCGATCGACTGCAGCGGCTTGTAGGTGAACTTCGCGTCGTGCTGAAGCCGGCCGTTACCCCGGAAGAACGCGTTGTTCAGCGCCCCGAGGAAGCCCGCGATGTCCGGGAACGCGCCCTTGGAGTACAGGTTCTGGGCGACGTAGTTGTCCACGTCCACCGGATAGATGATCGTCGACTTGTCGTCCTGGTCGATCAGCCGCACCCGGCCGTGCTTCGCGATGAACTTACGGACCGCCTCATACCGGCCGTACACCGCCTTGCCGGTCGTGCCCAGCTTGTAGTCACCGTTGAACTTCGCCGCCCACGGCGTGAAATCCTGCGTGAAACGCCGCTGGAAACCCTTCGGCTGCCGGTTGAAGATGCTCTGCCACGACGCCGTGAAATCGACGTTCGAGTCCAGCACGAAGTTCCCGGTCGCCTTCGGCCACCGCCGCGCGTAGTGCGCGCCCAGCCACGTGCCACCCGAGTAGCCGATCCAGTTGATCTTCTTGACCGGGGCGCCCTTGGAGTCCTTCAGGTTCATCCGCAGCCACTCGAGGTCGTAGACCGTCTGCGCCGTCGTGACCAGCTTCGTCGGGATGAACTTCTTCCCGCCGTTGTTGTTGCACGCCTTCGCGAACGCCTTCGACACCGCCAGCAGCTTCGCCGTGTTCGCCTTCGACCGGTTCCGCGGATCCAGCACCCCGCCGGGACCGTAAGCCGTGTTGCACTTGGTCTGCGTGCTGTACCCCGTGCCGCGGACGTCGATCCCGATGACGTCCATGTTGTCCAGCAGCCGGTTCTGACCCGTCACGATGAACGACAGCGGCAGCGACCAGCCCGCGCCACCCGGACCGCCCGGGTTCGTGAACACCACGCCCTTCGGGTTCCCCGAACGGGCCTTCAACCGCGTCACCTGGATGACGATGGCCTTACCGTTCGGCTTATTCCAGTCCATCGGCGACTTCAGCCGCGCGCACTCCAGAGCCTTGAACCGCGGATCCTTCTTGATCGCGGGCGCCGTGCAGGGAACCCACTTCAGGTTCTGCTTCGGAACGGCCCTGAACGCGGAATCTTCCAGCGGCGAAGGGGCGGCGGCTGCCGGAGACAGCGCAGTGGCCAGCGAAAGCAACCCCGTCGCCGTGCACGCCACCACAAGGGCGAGACGGCGCATCTGATCCTCCTCGGGCGCAAGAAGAGGGCGGCCGTCCGGACGGGCGGCGCCCTCCTGCCTGCGAGATCTTGATGGAGGAAGACCCTACCGGTAAACCGGGCATAAGGGGATTAGTCTAGAAATCAAACAGCACGCCCGTAGTTGCCCTTGCAACACAAACGTTGCCGTACGTGCGCTGGAACCGGACCGGCACACCCCGCCAATGCCCCGACGCCGCCACCGTCACCGGCACGTACTCCATCGTGCAGGCCACATCCCCCGGCGCCGACTCGATCCGGCCGCCCGTACGGGCGAGCCGCGCACACGCCTCCACCGCACGCGGATGCGGACCCTCCGGCGGATCACACGACAGCACCACCGTCCGATACGACGAGATCGCACCACCCTCGGCCGCCACCGCACCGGACGTCACCGACAACTCCAGCACCGACCCATGACCCGGATGCGTCGCGAAAACCGGCGACGGAACGAACGACACAGCCAGAACCGCGCCACAGAACAGCGCCTTGGTGAGATGAGGCATGAGGCTCCTTCACGAGAGAAGCCACACAGCGTAGTGATCTCACTCCACCGTGTGGCTCCGACGCGCGAAGCGCCCCCGCGTCACGCCGCCCGCGCCACCGGCACGTCCGCCTTCGTCAACGCCTCACGCAACTGCTTACGCCCCCGATGCAACCGCGACATCACCGTCCCGATCGGAGTCCCCATCATCTCCGCGATCTCCTTGTACGCGTACCCCTCCACATCCGCCAGATACACCGCGTTACGGAAATCAGGCGGCAACGAACGCAGCGCCGCCACCACCTTCGCGTCCGGAATGTGCTCCAACGCCTCACGCTCAGCGCTGCGCAACCCCGCCACCGCCGACTCCGTCTGCGCCAACTGCCACGTCTCCAGCTCGTCCGAGCCCGTACGCTGCGGCTCCCGCTGGCGCTTCCGATACGTGTTGATGAAGTTGTTCGTCAGAATCCGGTGCAACCACGCCTTGAGATTCGTACCCTCCTGGAACTGATGAAAGTTCACATACGCCTTCGTCAGGGTCTCCTGGACCAGATCCTCGGCGTCGGCGCTGTTACGAGTCATCCGGACCGCGCTCGCGTACAGCGGATCGGCGAGCGGCAGAACATCGCGCTCGTAACGCTCGGTCTTCGTTTCCATCGTCTTCATGGGCAACCCTCCCCCCGCGCGGACGTGAGTCAGAACCAGTGCATCACCCGGCAGGAATACCAACTGCAAAGGCACCTTAAAGCCCAAGAAAATACGACTTAGTCGGGCAAAAGCCCCGGAATTTTGTCCGGGACACGCAACGAGCGCCGGTTCCATGGACCCCGCCACACCACCTCGGCTACCCTTGCCGAACCCGTGCAGATGCACGTGCAAACAGGCCGCCGAACCGCGAGGCAGCACCCAGTCATGACGTCGACCGGCTCCATCACCCGCCGAATGCAACTCGGCGCCCAGCTCCGCGCCCTCCGCGAAAGCCGAGGCATCTCCCGCGCCGACGCCGGCTTCCACATCCGCGCCTCCGAAAGCAAGATCAGCCGCCTCGAACTCGGCCGCGTCGGCTTCAAAGAACGCGACGTCGCCGACCTCCTCACCCTCTACAAGGTCACCGACCCCGCCGAACGCCTCCCCCTCCTCGAACTCGCCGCCGCCGCCAACGCCCCCGGCTGGTGGCAGCCCTACCAGGAACTCCTCCCCGCCTGGCAGTCCACCTACCTCGGCCTCGAAGAGTCAGCCAGCCTCATCCGCTGCTTCGAACCCCAGTTCATCCCCCAACTCCTCCAAACCCCCGACTACACCGCCGCCCTCGCTGCCGCCGCCCACCCCAAAGCCTCCAAAGACGAACTGGCCGCCCGTGTCGCCCTCGCCGCCGCCCGCCAGGCCGCCTTCTTCCGCCCCGACGGCCCCCGCCTCTGGTGCATCCTCGACGAATCCGCCCTCCACCGCGCCGTCGGCGGCCCCGACACCCACCGCGCCCAGCTCGCCCACCTGCTCACCGTCCCGCAGGTCACCCTCCAGCTCCTCCCTTACAGCGCCGCCGAACACCCCGCCCAGTCCGGCGCCTTCACCCTCCTGCGCTTCCCCGACCAGGACCTCAAGGACATCGCCTGCGTCACCACCCAGATCGCCGCCACCCAATACGACAAACCCGACGAAGTCGACTCCTACCAACGCACCATGACCCACCTCACCGTCACAGCCCTAACCCCCGACGACACCCAAGCCCACCTAGACCACCTCATCACCACCCTCTAGTTCCCCTCCCACCCCACCTAACCCCCCAGCCACACCCCCCTAACCTCCTCACCTGTTCTGTGAGGGTTCGGACCCCATCCACGTGAGGCCTCGAACCCGGGTTTCCGTGAGGACCTGAACCCTCGTTTCCGTAAGGACTCGAACACTGGTTCCTGCGAGGGGTCGAACCCCCCGAATTCGGGCATGAAAAAACCCTGCCCGACGCGGCGTTTTCGCTGGTCAGACAGGGTTTCTTGCGCCCCCGGCAGGATTCGAACCTGCGGCGCACGGTTTAGGAAACCGATGCTCTATCCCCTGAGCTACGGGGGCAAATTCACAACGCTGAGCATCGCCGAGATCGGCATTCAGCAGATGCATCTTAGCGGAGTTCGGTGGGCCTCGCGCGGGGGTTGATCTCGCTGAACTCGCTGACAAGTTCGAAAGATGTGACTTAAGGTCGGCGGCATGTCACGCATCGCCGCTTTTCGGTTCACCCTCCGGCCCACCGCCGAGCAGGAGGAGCAGTTCCGCACCATCGGTGGTGCGGCACGGCTGGGCTGGAACGTCGGGCTGGCGAAGGTCAAGGAAGGACTCGACGCCCGGGAGGCGGGCGACCTCGCGGCACGGATCCCCTGGACGTCCATCGATCTCATCAACACGATCAACGCCTGGCGCAGAGCCGAGTTCGACGGCGCGGACGGTGACTGGCGCAAGGGCGTCCCGGCGGTCATCTTCGAGGAGACCGTGGTCGACCTCGCCAGGGCTCTGGCGCGCTTCAAGGAGACCGAGGACGGGAAGCAGGCCGGCCCGCCGGTCGGGTTTCCGCAGTTCAAGGCGAAGCGTCGTACTCCGTACTCCTTCCGGATCAGGAACCAGACCAACGGCGTCCGGGTGGGCGCGGACGGTGCGGTGCGGTCGATCCGCATCCCGAAGATCGGTGACGTCCGGATCAGGGAGGACACGCGACGTCTGCGGCGGCTCCTGCGCTCCGGGGTGGACGACCAGGGGGCGGCCGCGAAGGCCCGCGCGAAGATCGCGTATGTCACGGTGAAGCAGGAGGGGGAGCGGTGGGTCGCGGCGGTCTGTGTCAAGCTCCCCGATCTTCATCCGGAGAGGCGGCACGCGCCGAGGCCTGAAGGCGATCTTGGCGGGTTTCTCGGCGTCGACCTGGGACTGATCGACTATGTGGTGGTCGCCGGCGAGGACGGCGTGGAGCGGGGGCGGGTTGCCGCGCCTCGCGTCCACCGGTGCCGGATCGAGGGTGAGAAGCGTCGCGCCAAGGCCGTCAGTCGCAAGATGAAGGGTTCGAAGCGGCGTAGGAAGGCGGCGCGCAAGCTCGGCGCGTATCACCGGAAGACGGCCGCGATCAGGCGGCATGAGCAGCACCGGGTGGCGAACGAACTGGTCAAAAGTCACGACCGGTTCGTTTTCGAGACCCTGACGCTCCGCTACATGCTCCGGAACCACAAGATCGCGCTGTCGCTGTCCGATGCGGCGTTCGGGAATTTCGTCCGGATCGTCAGCTACAAGGCGGCCTGGCACGGCGGGATCGTCCTGCGGGCCGATCCGTTCTTCCCGAGTACGAAGCTGTGCAGCGGCTGCGGTCTGAAGAACAAGCGGTTGCCGCTCTCTGAGCGGGCCCTCCGCTGCTCCGGGTGCGGTCTCGAAGTGGATCGCGACCTCAATGCCGCGATCAACCTGGCTCGTGAGGGCCGAGCCATCTGCGAACGTCTGGGACACGTCCCGGACCCCGGACCTGGAAGCACCGGGCCGGGCCACCAACGCCCGTCTAGGGGGCGAGTGCGTCACCGGCACCCCGGTGCCGCCGCACCTGCCCCTGCTACGGCGGGAAGTCCAGGCCGCGCTCCGCGCGTCCAACGACATCCCTGAGAAAGGGACGGTGAATCCACCGGCTGCAAAGCGGGTGCGCAGGACCTCCTGTTCTTAAGTAGTGAAGGCCTGTTTAGCGCCGGTGTGAGGGTCTGGCTGCAAACCGGTGGCGTAGGGCCTTCCTTCCGGGCAGGGGTGAAGGTCCTAGCTCACAGTGGTGTGAGGATCCGGCTGCAAAGTTGATGCGGGGTTCCCCTCGGGAGCGATGCGCTGGGCCATGGTCGCCTTGGGGACGAGGTGGGCCTGGGCGATCTGGCGGGTGGTCAGCCCGCGGACGGCGCGCAGGGTGAGTGTGACGGCCGAGGCCGGGGTCAGGGTCAGGGTCAGGGAGGGGTGGGCGTGCAGGAAGGGCGCGGGCGGAGGGTGTCGTGGGTCCCTCGCCCGGTTCTGGCGCGGGGGGTGTGATGGGGGTTGGTGGGCTC